>NZ_LPVS01000108.1:0-211 GCF_014843905.1 Mesorhizobium silamurunense
GGGATGGGCGCGTGTGGTGAGGTAGAGATCACGAGCCGGACGTCGCGCTCGCATTGAGGGTGGTTCGGCAGCGGCAGAGCATCACGGGCTTCTTCAACAAGGAGCCTGACCATGCCCTATCCTGTTCTCGATGCACCGATCAGCCCCCTGCGTCAGCGGTTGATCGACGACATGACCCTGCGCCGGTTCAGCCAGGAGACGCAGCGCAACT
>NZ_LPVS01000107.1:0-213 GCF_014843905.1 Mesorhizobium silamurunense
TTGGCGCTGGCAAGCAGCCCATAGTGGCGGATGCGGTGGAAGCCCTTGGGCAGGACATGGAGCAGGAAGCGGCGCATGAACTCGGCCGGCTCGAGCGTCATTGTCCGGTAGCGCTCATCCCCGTTGCGACGGTAGTCCTTGACGCGGAACGTCACGCCGGCCTCGTCGAGCGCGATCAGGCGGCTGTTGGCGATGGCGACGCGGTGGGTATAG
>NZ_LPVS01000110.1:0-213 GCF_014843905.1 Mesorhizobium silamurunense
TTCTGGCTGCATCGTTTCCTGTGCGACCGCGGCATCGACAATCAGGTTCTGGACGCGGCCAGCATCCTGGTCGACCGCCGGTCACGCCGCGCCAAGACGGATCGCCTCGATGCGGCGGCGCTGCTGCGCACGCTGATGGCGCTGGAACGTGGCGAGCCGAGGGTCTGCCGAGTTGTGCGAGTGCCGAGCCTCGAGCAGGAGAACGATCGCCGT
>NZ_LPVS01000109.1:0-214 GCF_014843905.1 Mesorhizobium silamurunense
GCTGTCCGCGACTTACTGAAACCGGTGTCCGGGACTTACTGAAACACGCAGGTGGCCAGAAGCGTGGCAATGGTTGCCCATGTCCGTCCACCACCGTCACTGCCGGCGAACAACGAGTTCTTTCTGGTAATTGTTTGAGGCCTGATCGCACGTTCGACCGTGTGTAACCGCCCGATTGTCACCGCCTGCCTGACATCGTCGTGATGGCCTATGA
>NZ_LPVS01000125.1:0-214 GCF_014843905.1 Mesorhizobium silamurunense
TCTACCTCACCACACGCGCCCATCCCGCGCAGCGGGTTCGTTCATCGGCCCCAAAACACGACGCTAATCACCTCGACGTTGAGCGACGCCATGGCGGACCAAGTGGATTCCCGACAGTTTGTTACGCAGATTAAGGACGTTTCGGCTTTTAAGTGCGCTATTAACGTAACCGGGGCAAAACCGGTGGTGTTGCGCGCGTGGATCTGCTGTTGGG
>NZ_LPVS01000119.1:0-215 GCF_014843905.1 Mesorhizobium silamurunense
ACGCATGATCGTCATCGAGACCTTCGACCGATGGAGGCAGCCGCGCGGGCCCCCGGACAAATCGACACCGAACCCGGAGAACGCCCCATGACCCGGCATGGTATCATCCAGCATTCAGCCGCAGGCTATCGGCCTCCGGCACCGGATTCACGCGTGTCCAAGGTGATCATCAACGCCGACAGAGCCGCGCCCAGCAGCGTGCCGGGCCGACAACA
>NZ_LPVS01000111.1:0-215 GCF_014843905.1 Mesorhizobium silamurunense
CGAAGTTGAAACGGGTCTCGGTGTAAGTCTTCAGGGTGCCGAGCTCGGTTTCCTGGCCGGTCCAGGTCTTCAGCGTGAAGCGGGCCTTCTTGTAGAAGGTGTGCTGCGGATCACCGTCCTCGTGGTCGGCCGTTACAGCGCCGTCGAACGAGCCGACATCACCAACGCCGATGTCGTAGCGGACATAGCCGCCGATGCGCAGGCAGGTTTCGGTG
>NZ_LPVS01000114.1:0-215 GCF_014843905.1 Mesorhizobium silamurunense
CACCGAAACCTGCCTGCGCATCGGCGGCTATGTCCGCTACGACATCGGCGTCGGCGACGTCGGCTCGTTCGACGGCGCGAAGGCGTTCGACCATGAGGACGGTGATGAGCAGGACACGTTCTACAAGCAGGCCCGCTTCACGCTGAAGACCTGGACCGGCCAGGAGACCGAGCTCGGCACGTTGAAGACCTACACCGAGACCCGCTTCAACTTCG
>NZ_LPVS01000113.1:0-217 GCF_014843905.1 Mesorhizobium silamurunense
AGACGATCAGATACCGTCCTAGTCTCAACCATAAACGATGCCGACCAGGGATCAGCGGATGTTGCTTTTAGGACTCCGCTGGCACCTTATGAGAAATCAAAGTCTTTGGGTTCCGGGGGGAGTATGGTCGCAAGGCTGAAACTTAAAGGAATTGACGGAAGGGCACCACCAGGAGTGGAGCCTGCGGCTTAATTTGACTCAACACGGGGAAACTTAC
>NZ_LPVS01000115.1:0-218 GCF_014843905.1 Mesorhizobium silamurunense
GCATCAAGGCGACGCCCTCTTCGACAGCCGAGAGCGCCGCCGTCCAATCCTGGGCCTCCATCGCCGGCCGAAGTTTGGCGTATATCGGGTTGGTCAGCGTCAGTTCGCGCGCTTTGCGTTGGTGCCTGGCAATTCGCTCCGCATCGGCCGCTTTAGCTTCATCGCTGGCGCGCCAGCTGCCGTTAAGCACTTTCGGCAAAACCTCATGGAGTTGCATC
>NZ_LPVS01000118.1:0-223 GCF_014843905.1 Mesorhizobium silamurunense
TGACTGGAGGTCAGAAAATGAACATCAAGAGCCTTCTTCTCGGCTCCGCTGCGGCCCTGATCGCAGTTTCCGGCGCCCGCGCCGCCGACGCGGTAACCGTCGCCGAGCCGGAACCGGCTGAATACGTCAAGATCTGCGACGTGTACGGCTCGGGCTACTTCTACATCCCCGGCACCGAAACCTGCCTGCGCATCGGCGGCTATGTCCGTTACGACATCGGCGT
>NZ_LPVS01000116.1:0-224 GCF_014843905.1 Mesorhizobium silamurunense
GGCGTAGATCTGGGCCTGACGATATAGGGGAAGGTGGTCGGCATACTTCGACACCAGAACATGAGCCACCGTGGCCTCTGTAGGAATGCCGCCTTCGACGAGACGTGCCGGTGCTGGCGCCTGCACAACCACCTCTTCGCAGGCCCGACAGGCATACTTCGCTCGACGGGTGACAATCACCCGGAACTGGGCGGGCACGATGTCGAGACGCTCGGAGACGTCCT
>NZ_LPVS01000117.1:0-224 GCF_014843905.1 Mesorhizobium silamurunense
ATCGACCAATCGATTGAGTCAACGGCACGCTGAAGTATTGCCTTTGTCCGATCATGGCTGGGTGAAGCGGCGATGACATGTCCGATGCAGTCTCGGTAATCGCCTTTCCTGACGATCGGCGTGTTGGGTTTGACATAGAATTTGACCTCGGCGACACCTGGTATAGCAGCCGCCCGACTGTCGCCATCGATCCAATCGAGGATGCCGTCGCTATCGGGAATCAG
>NZ_LPVS01000120.1:0-226 GCF_014843905.1 Mesorhizobium silamurunense
CAACTCGGTCGTCGCCACCACGACGGCGCTGAAGCTTGCCGACTACGTCGTCACCGAAGCCGGCTTCGGCGCCGACCTCGGTGCCGAAAAGTTCTTCGACATCAAGTGCCGCAAGGCGGGCTTGAAGCCGTCGGCCGCCGTCATCGTCGCCACCGTGCGCGCCATGAAGATGAATGGCGGCGTCAAGAAGGAAGAGCTCGGCAAGGAGAACATCGAGGCGGTCAAG
>NZ_LPVS01000123.1:0-226 GCF_014843905.1 Mesorhizobium silamurunense
CAACTCGGTCGTCGCCACCACGACGGCGCTGAAGCTTGCCGACTACGTCGTGACCGAAGCCGGCTTCGGCGCCGACCTCGGCGCCGAAAAGTTCTTCGACATCAAGTGCCGCAAGGCGGGCTTGAAGCCGTCGGCCGCCGTCATCGTCGCCACCGTGCGCGCCATGAAGATGAACGGCGGCGTCAAGAAGGAAGAGCTCGGCAAGGAGAACATCGAGGCGGTCAAG
>NZ_LPVS01000121.1:0-230 GCF_014843905.1 Mesorhizobium silamurunense
CGTTTTCTCGATTCAGCTGAAGGCTTGGCGATGCTGGCCGAGGACGGGATAGTGGACATCGAAAAGGGTTTCATTCGCGTGCGGCAGGAGCATCGCTTTGTGATTCGCTCAGTTGCTGCCGCATTCGATGCTTTTCTAGACCGGGTAGTCCCGTAAGCACGGCGAATCGGCGTGAGCGAAGGCCAAGTCGACGCCGAAGCGGAATTCGACGCCCCATGGCCGAAAGCCTG
>NZ_LPVS01000122.1:0-231 GCF_014843905.1 Mesorhizobium silamurunense
CATAGGCCATCACGACGATGTCAGGCAGGCGGTGACAATCGGGCGGTTACGGTGATTGTCACCCGTCGAGCGAAGTATGCCTGTCGGGCCTGCGAAGAGGTGGTCGTGCAGGCGCCAGCACCGGCACGTCTCGTCGAAGGCGGCATTCCTACAGAGGCCACGGTGGCTCATGTTCTGGTCTCGAAGTATGCCGACCACCTTCCCCTATATCGTCAGGCCCAGATCTACGCC
>NZ_LPVS01000124.1:0-231 GCF_014843905.1 Mesorhizobium silamurunense
CGCGGCGACGAGGCGATTGCCGACAAGTCGATCCGCGACCAGCTGCATGCCTGGGAGCAGGCCGGCTACGGCAACCTGCCGGTCTGCATGGCCAAGACCCAGTACTCCTTCTCGACCGACCCGAACCTGCGCGGCGCGCCGACCGGCCACACCGTGCCGGTGCGCGAGGTCAGGCTTTCGGCCGGCGCCGGCTTCGTCGTCATCATCTGCGGCGAGATCATGACCATGCCC
>NZ_LPVS01000131.1:0-237 GCF_014843905.1 Mesorhizobium silamurunense
CGCCGGAGCAGATGCGCCGGATCGAGCCCTATTTTCCTTTGTCGCATGGTGTGCCGCGTGTAGATGACCGCCGGGTGCTGAGCGGCATCCTGTTCGTGATCCGCAATGGCCTTCGCTGGCGAGATGTCCCTTCCGACTACGGTCCGCACAAGACCATCTACAACCGCTTCATCCGCTGGAGTCGGCTGGGTGTGTTCAACCGCATCCTGGCGGAACTGGCCGCGCAGGGCGGCAAAA
>NZ_LPVS01000128.1:0-241 GCF_014843905.1 Mesorhizobium silamurunense
AGCGGGAGCGGTCAAGGTCATGGTGGCGACGAAGCCGGTCGACTTCCGCAAGGGAGCGGAAGGTCTGGCAGCGCTCGTGCGCGAGGCGATGGGCGCGGATCCGTTCTCGGGCGCGGTCTACGTGTTCCGAGCCAAGCGCGCCGACCGCATCAAGCTCGTCTACTTCGACGGCACGGGCGTATGCTTGTTGGCCAAGCGGCTGGAGGATGGCAAGTTCTGCTGGCCGGGCATTACCGATGGT
>NZ_LPVS01000126.1:0-242 GCF_014843905.1 Mesorhizobium silamurunense
CTGCGGGGAAAGTCCATACCGGCGTGCCACAGCACAAACCGTCTCGCCCGCATCGTAGCTCTCCGCCACTATCCGGGCCTTCTCCTCCCGCGGCCACTCACGCCGCCGACCCGAACCAGTGAAGATCTCCAGCCGACGGACCGGCTCCTCGTCCCTGGACTTAAGCGTAAACTCTGAAATCGTCATATGTCGAAGCCCTCAAAGGCATCGAACATCGTCGCTTACATCCACAAGCGAAAGGT
>NZ_LPVS01000127.1:0-242 GCF_014843905.1 Mesorhizobium silamurunense
AAGGAATCCGACATCATGGGCATCATCGGCTGAATATCGGCCTCACCGTCATCTAAATCTGCGGGCTCGATCAAAGCCCCTGCCAGGAGCTAAACATGGCTGCCAAAGAAGTAAAATTCTCCCGCGACGCCCGTGAGCGCATGCTGCGCGGCGTCAACATCCTCGCCGACGCGGTGAAGGTCACGCTCGGGCCCAAGGGCCGCAACGTCGTCATCGACAAGTCGTTCGGCGCCCCGCGCATC
>NZ_LPVS01000129.1:0-244 GCF_014843905.1 Mesorhizobium silamurunense
GAGCATTTCCGGCGCACCGCCGCGATGCCGGTCGCCGAGGCGGCGTGAGGAACGGACGATGAGCCACACCATCAACCACCTCAAGAAACTGAGACTGCAGCGCAGCGAGCTGGCCGTTCCGGGCTCCAGCCCGGAGATGATCGACAAGGCGGCCAACAGCGCCGCCGACTTCGTCTTCCTCGACATCGAGGACGCGGTGGCGCCGCCCGACAAGGAGCGCGCCCGCAAGAACATCATCCAGGCG
>NZ_LPVS01000130.1:0-244 GCF_014843905.1 Mesorhizobium silamurunense
CGCCTGGATGATGTTCTTGCGGGCGCGCTCCTTGTCGGGCGGCGCCACCGCATCCTCGATGTCGAGGAAGACGAAGTCGGCGGCGCTGTTGGCCGCCTTGTCGATCATCTCCGGGCTGGAGCCCGGAACGGCCAGCTCGCTGCGCTGCAGCCTCAGTTTCTTGAGGTGGTTGATGGTATGGCTCATCGTCTGCTCCTCACGCCGCCTCGGCGACCGGCATCGCGGCGGTGCGCCGGAAATGCTC
>NZ_LPVS01000134.1:0-250 GCF_014843905.1 Mesorhizobium silamurunense
ACCATCGGTAATGCCCGGCCAGCAGAACTTGCCATCCTCCAGCCGCTTGGCGAACAAGCATACGCCCGTGCCGTCGAAGTAGACGAGCTTGATGCGGTCGGCGCGCTTGGCCCGGAACACGTAGACCGCGCCCGAGAACGGATCCGCGCCCATCGCCTCGCGCACGAGCGCTGCCAGACCTTCCGCTCCCTTGCGGAAATCGACCGGCTTCGTCGCCACCATGACCTTGACCGCTCCCGCTGGCCCGATC
>NZ_LPVS01000133.1:0-253 GCF_014843905.1 Mesorhizobium silamurunense
CTACGACCTGCTGTTCAAGGCAGCGTCGGAGACGATGCTGACCATCGCGGCAGATCGGAAGCATCTCGGCGCGCGCATCGGCATCACTGCCGTGCTCCACACCTGGGGTTCGGCGATGACGCACCATCCGCACGTGCACATGATCGTGCCGGGCGGCGGCATCGCGCCAGACGGAAGCCGCTGGATATCGTCGCGCCCGGCATTCCTGCTTCCGGTGAGGGTACTCGGCAAGCTGTTCCGCCGCCTGTTCCTC
>NZ_LPVS01000132.1:0-253 GCF_014843905.1 Mesorhizobium silamurunense
CGCCCGTCTCGATGGCCGCTTCCCACGCCTCATCGACAAACTCACCCGCGCACAACTGCTCATCCTCGATGACTTCGGAACCCACTCCCTCACCGACCAACAGCGCTTCCATCTGTTCGAAATCGTCGAAGAACGCTATCGCCGCAAATCCACCCTGATCACCGCCCAGGTCCCGGTGGCCAGATGGCATGACCTGATCGCAGACCCTACCGTCGCCGACGCCATTCTCGACAGGATCGTTCACAACGCCCAC
>NZ_LPVS01000144.1:0-254 GCF_014843905.1 Mesorhizobium silamurunense
ACGGGGGCGTCCACACATGTCCATGACGACGATATCGCCGGGCTTCAGCACGGTGATGAGTTGTTGCTCGACATAAGCGCGGAAGCATTGGCCGTTGATCGGGCCGTCGAAGACGCAAGGTGCCGCGAGCCGATCCCAGCGCAGCGCGCCGAGGAAGGTCAACGTGCGCCAGTGGCCGTACGGAGCCAGGCCGCGCAGCCGCTTGCCCTTCGGCCCCCAGCCACGCAGCGGAGCCATGTTGGTTTTGATCCAGG
>NZ_LPVS01000136.1:0-257 GCF_014843905.1 Mesorhizobium silamurunense
TGTCCAAGTCTACTTCTGCGATCCGCAAAGCCCATGGCAGCGTGGCACCAACGAGAACACCAATGGACTGCTGCGTCAGTACTTCCCGAAAGGCACCGACCTGAGCGTCCACAGCGCCGACGAGATCGCCGCCGTGGCCGCGGCCCTCAATGCCCGACCGAGAAAAACCCTGGGCTGGAAAACACCGGCAGAGGCGCTTGACGAGTTGCTGTCGTGAGTGAACACAATTGGTGTTGCGACGACCGCTTGAATCCGCC
>NZ_LPVS01000137.1:0-260 GCF_014843905.1 Mesorhizobium silamurunense
CTCGACCAGGCCGTGCCGATCGAGCACCGCATGCACCGTCGAGATCGCAGGCCTATGCACATCGGGATACAGCCGGGCCAGCCGCTCGCGTATCTTCGGCGCGCCCCATGTCGGCTTGTCCTGCTTCAGGCGCACAATCAGCTTCTCGATTTGAAACGGAAGCTGATTGGCATGGCGATAGGGCCGGCGCGACCGGTCGGTCAGCCCCTCCAGGCCACTGCTGTTGTAGCGCGCGAGGATCTTGTAGCCGGTCTTGCGCG
>NZ_LPVS01000135.1:0-261 GCF_014843905.1 Mesorhizobium silamurunense
CTGCCAGGCGTGCTAGGGCTATATTTAGGCTTGCGGTGAAAGAGTGAACCCGGAGGGTCCAGTTGCATGTGGGGCTGCATAAAGGCTCCCCTGGGGAGTTCACTTGTACCCAAAGCCTTCCTTTGGGGGCACTTCTGGATGGGTGAATGGGGCTTGAAACGCATTTTCTGGAGCCCGAGTTTTCAGTCTTCTGCCATGGTGGCTAGGGGTATATTTAGGGTTGCTC
Source organism: Mesorhizobium silamurunense (assembly GCF_014843905.1). NCBI lineage: Bacteria > Pseudomonadati > Pseudomonadota > Alphaproteobacteria > Hyphomicrobiales > Phyllobacteriaceae > Mesorhizobium > Mesorhizobium silamurunense. Next base: position 227 of record NZ_LPVS01000135.1, read on the forward strand.
GTAAACAGTGAACAAGGAGGGTCCAGTTGCATGTG
>NZ_LPVS01000139.1:0-262 GCF_014843905.1 Mesorhizobium silamurunense
CGCCGCCTCGGCGACCGGCATCGCGGCGGTGCGCCGGAAATGCTCGATCGCGGCCGCCACGCCGGAGCCCGGCGCCAGGCGCACCCCGCAATCGAGCAGCGCCATTTCGGCCGCCGACAGCGAAGCGCAGACCATCACCTCGTTCAGCCAGCCGAGATGGCCGATGCGGAAGACCTTGCCGAAGACCTTGTTGAGGCCGCCGCCGAGCGATGTCTGGTAGGTGCGATAGGCGCGCTTGACGACGTCGCCGCTGTCGATGCCT
>NZ_LPVS01000141.1:0-262 GCF_014843905.1 Mesorhizobium silamurunense
CAGGCCATAGGCGCGGCAGGCGACGGTCATGCGCGACAGCGCGAAATGCCATTGGTCGCCGGGATAGTCGGGGTTGAGGCCGCCGATGTTGACGGTGCGCGCCTTGTTGCTCGCGGCATAGTCGGCGACGCCGAAATGCATCGCCTCCAGCCGGCCGGGCGTGGCGGCGATCGCCTCGACATTGGCCATGCCGAGCGCGGTCTCGATCAGGGCTTCGAGGCCGACGCGGGTCTTGAAACCCTTGGCCATCTCGATCTGGTTG
>NZ_LPVS01000138.1:0-262 GCF_014843905.1 Mesorhizobium silamurunense
CAACCAGATCGAGATGGCCAAGGGTTTCAAGACCCGCGTCGGCCTCGAAGCGCTGATCGAGACCGCGCTCGGCATGGCCAATGTCGAGGCGATCGCCGCCACACCCGGCCGGCTGGAGGCGATGCATTTCGGCGTCGCCGACTATGCCGCGAGCAACAAGGCGCGCACCGTCAACATCGGCGGCCTCAATCCGGATTATCCCGGCGATCAGTGGCATTTCGCGCTGTCGCGCATGACCGTCGCCTGCCGCGCCTATGGCCTG
>NZ_LPVS01000140.1:0-262 GCF_014843905.1 Mesorhizobium silamurunense
AGGCATCGACAGCGGCGACGTCGTCAAGCGCGCCTATCGCACCTACCAGACGTCGCTCGGCGGCGGTCTCAACAAGGTCTTCGGCAAGGTCTTCCGCATCGGTCATCTCGGCTGGCTGAACGAGGTGATGGTCTGCGCTTCGCTGTCGGCGGCCGAAATGGCGCTGCTCGATTGCGGCGTGCGCCTGGCGCCGGGCTCCGGCGTGGCGGCAGCGATCGAGCATTTCCGGCGCACCGCCGCGATGCCGGTCGCCGAGGCGGCG
>NZ_LPVS01000142.1:0-264 GCF_014843905.1 Mesorhizobium silamurunense
ACGGTGCGCACCGTCACCAGCCCGCTCGACAAGCTTGGCCTCTTCAAGCCGCAAGAGATCTCACCCGACGGCTGAGCGTGCGCGCCTCGATCGAGGTCGCCGACATCTTCCGCACTGCCGGGCCCGCCTACCGGGCCGCCCATGCAGGGCATCTGACACTGCAGCAGCTCAAGGTCATGTCGGCGATCGAGCACTGCCGCACCGCGGCCCTTGGCGGCCACGTCGAGGCCTGCGAGGACTGCGGCCAGTGGCGCATCGCCTACA
>NZ_LPVS01000143.1:0-264 GCF_014843905.1 Mesorhizobium silamurunense
CAGCGATATCGGAATCCATGTTCGTGCCGGCGGTGGTGACGGCGGCGCCTCCGAAGCCTGCGGCGAAGCATCCGCCACAGCCAAGGAAGCGGGAGCCGGCTCGAGACACTGGTGTGATCGAGCTCGAGATCGACGGCATCGCAATGCGGGTGGGTCGTGGGGCGGATTCGAAGACGGTTGCAGCGGTGATCCGTGCGCTGAGGGCAACGTCGTGATCGGGCCAGCGGGAGCGGTCAAGGTCATGGTGGCGACGAAGCCGGTCGA
>NZ_LPVS01000152.1:0-268 GCF_014843905.1 Mesorhizobium silamurunense
TGGCAAAAGGTAAATTCGAGCGCACCAAGCCGCATGTGAACATTGGCACGATCGGGCACGTCGATCATGGCAAGACGTCGCTGACGGCGGCGATCACGAAGTATTTTGGCGAATACAAGCGCTATGACCAGATCGACGCGGCGCCTGAAGAGAAGGCGCGCGGCATCACGATCTCGACGGCGCATGTCGAGTATGAGACGGCCAACCGTCACTATGCCCACGTCGACTGCCCCGGCCACGCCGACTATGTGAAGAACATGATCACCGG
>NZ_LPVS01000147.1:0-279 GCF_014843905.1 Mesorhizobium silamurunense
CTAGAGTCTTTCACGTTTTGACGGAAGCGTATCCGGCGTTTGCGAAGTAGTTCTTGCATTCGGCTGCCTCGATGGTTTCGACGAGGTGGCCGATGTGGCGCCAGGTGTCCTCGACGGTGCGTTTCTGCGCTTGGCGCATCCAGTGTTTGATCTTGGCGAAGGCCTGCTCGATCGGATTGAGGTCCGGTGAGTAGGGCGGCAGGTACCAGAGCCTGGCGCCAGCGGCCTTGATCATCTGCCTGATGGCCGCGGACTTATGGCTTCCCAGGTTGATGGGGT
>NZ_LPVS01000145.1:0-281 GCF_014843905.1 Mesorhizobium silamurunense
CGCTGAAAATATTTAGTTTTTTCTGCTGTTTGTTACACAGTTTGTTACACAGCTACCACTGCGATGTTCGATCGCGCCAAGGCTCATGGCTCTGAGTTCCCTCGCCCCATCTATTGACCGTTAAAAACCTCCGCCGGACTACGTCGCTGCCTAGGTCAGACGGCGGTGATCCAATGAGGATAGAGAGGCGGGCGAGGGACCGCTTCGGATCGGAACTCGCCGAGGCGCCTCTGACCCACAACGACAATTGGCTTACTTAATGATGGCTGCTTCGCGCTAAT
>NZ_LPVS01000146.1:0-290 GCF_014843905.1 Mesorhizobium silamurunense
TCTTGCCGGTCAGGATCCGCACGACCTGGCGCTTGGAGATCGACACGCCGAAGTCGCGCAGCAACGCGACGATCCGCTCCACGGTCGATTGACCCTGGTGATAAAGCGACAGCACCAGACGCCGAAGCTCCAGACCGAAGTGCCCATCGACCCCGTCCGGCAGCGCAGCGACGACGATCCGGCCATTCGGCAAACGCCAGCGGTCCCGATGATAGCGGACCACCTGCACCCCGATCGTCAGATCCTGCACCACGAAGCTTGTCCGCCCCAGAAACCGCGAGCCCGGTGGC
>NZ_LPVS01000148.1:0-313 GCF_014843905.1 Mesorhizobium silamurunense
CACCACCTTTACCGTGACCGACGCCTCCACGGTGTCCCATGTCTATGGCGGGGGCGGCAGCGATATCCTGATCGCCAGCGGCTTGACGCTCTCCGCCGATCAGAGGGCGGCGATCTTTTTGGACACTTCCGTCGAGACGATTATCGACGGAAGCGGAACCTATATGGCGCCCCTGCAACTGACGGCCGGCGCTGATACGCTGACCTTTGATTCCAGCGACCCGACGAACAGCACGGTGAATGCGACCGCACCGAACTTAAATCCCACGGACAGCATCGACCTTGGGGGTGGCTACGATGTTCTGGCGCTGTTT
>NZ_LPVS01000149.1:0-318 GCF_014843905.1 Mesorhizobium silamurunense
GTGACGAGCCTGATCAAGCGGCGCTCTGCGGCTTCAGTTCGATGATCTCGATTCCATCCTTGGAATCTGGCACCCTGCGATGAGTTTCGGCAACTGATTTTGTCCCTGCAATCGTCGCCAGGTCCTGGCGGCGGCCATTACCAGTTTGAAGACCATCAGCCTGGCGGTCTTCGATGATGGGGAGCCTTTAGTGCGCACCGTGCGATCGCGAACGGTGGCAAAGATGCTCTCGATCGGGATTCGACGTCCGCTGATGATCCCAATGCTCGGGGGAAATCGTAGAACGCCAACAAGGCATTCTGATCTTTGGTCAGGCAG
>NZ_LPVS01000153.1:0-329 GCF_014843905.1 Mesorhizobium silamurunense
CCTCTCGCAGAACGGTGCGTGAACCTCTCGATTCACACCGCTCCCATCAGGCAAACGTATTCGTTCCGAACGACTTCCAGTGCACAAACAGTCCTGGATTTTCCCGCGCCAGCTTTCTCACGAAGAGGCTGGCACGCGTCTTATGGGACTGAAAGCGCTTGAACTTACGCATGATCCACGCCCTGATCTTCCGGTTAACGTAGTCAGCCAGAGTGGACAGGGCCGAACGGCTGTAGCGGCCATAATAGGCTATCCATCCGCGAAGGAGTGGATTGAGCTGTTGGGCGATTTCAGCCAGCGTCCCCGGCGTCTGCCGCGGGATGTTCAAG
>NZ_LPVS01000150.1:0-333 GCF_014843905.1 Mesorhizobium silamurunense
GGCAAATGGGCGATCCACCCCTCGCAGATCGCTTTGGCCAACGACGTGTTCTCGCCGCCGGAAAAGGAGGTCACGCGCGCCCGCCGCATCCTCGAGGTGCTGAAGGAAGCGGAGGCGCTCGGCAAGGGTGCGGCCGCGCTCGACGGCAAGATGATCGACGCGGCGTCGGAGCGCATGGCGCGCAACGTGCTGGTGGTCAGCGAGGCGATCGAGCGCGCCGGCCAGGCGCATAGCGCGGCGCAGTAAGAATTACCGGGAGGACAAGATGGACATTCACGAATACCAGGCCAAGGAACTGCTCGCCCGCCACGGCGTGCATGTGCCGCGCGGCGG
>NZ_LPVS01000157.1:0-343 GCF_014843905.1 Mesorhizobium silamurunense
CCAGGCCAAGGAACTGCTCGCCCGCCACGGCGTGCATGTGCCGCGCGGCGGCCTTGCCTACAGCCCCGAACAGGCGACCTACCGTGCCAGAGAGATCGGCGGCGCGAAATGGGTGCTGAAGGCGCAGGTTCATTCCGGCGCCCGCGGCAAGGCCGGCGGCATAAAACTCTGTTCCAATGACGAGGAGATATCCACCGCGGCGGAAGCCATGCTCGGGCGCAAGCTGGTGACCCAGCAGACCGGCCCGCGCGGCAAGCTGATATCGCGCCTCTATCTTGAGGAAGCCGTCGATATCGCGCAGGAGCTCTATCTCGGCTTCGTGCTCGACCGCAAGGAAGAGCGC
>NZ_LPVS01000151.1:0-343 GCF_014843905.1 Mesorhizobium silamurunense
GCGCTCTTCCTTGCGGTCGAGCACGAAGCCGAGATAGAGCTCCTGCGCGATGTCGACGGCTTCCTCGAGATAGAGGCGCGATATCAGCTTGCCGCGCGGGCCGGTCTGCTGGGTCACCAGCTTGCGCCCGAGCATGGCTTCGGCGGCGTTGGATATCTCCTCGTCATTGGAGCAGAGCTTTATGCCGCCGGCCTTGCCGCGGGCGCCGGAATGAACCTGCGCCTTCAGCACCCATTTCGCGCCGCCGATCTCTCTGGCCCGGTAGGTCGCCTGTTCGGGGCTGTAGGCAAGCCCGCCGCGCGGCACATGCACGCCGTGGCGGGCGAGCAGTTCCTTGGCCTGG
>NZ_LPVS01000154.1:0-344 GCF_014843905.1 Mesorhizobium silamurunense
TCGCCGGCGCGCAGGGCCTGCTCGGCAGCCTTCTCGACAGCCTCCTGCAACATGGCGGCATTCTCGTCCTTGCTCTTCTCAAGGAGACGGCGGCTGCCCTTGAGGTAGTTCGTGATGGCTGTCAGCGGCTGGTTTATCTCATGCGCCAATGTCGAGGCCATTTCGCCGAGCGCGGTGAATCTTGCCATGTGAAGCAGCTCCTGCTGCTGCTCCTGCATCCTGGCTTCCGTTCTGTGGCGTTCCGTCAGGTCGCGGCAGAAGCCGGTGAAGAAGCGGCCGGTTCCCGGATGCATTTCGCCGACGGCGAGTTCCATCGGGAAGGTCGATCCATCCTTGCGCATCCC
>NZ_LPVS01000156.1:0-350 GCF_014843905.1 Mesorhizobium silamurunense
GCCCGGAGAGCCCGGACTTCATCGTCGGCGACGACTTTGCCCACATGTGGGTATCGGCGCTGGCCTTCTGCCAGAAGCGCTTCGAAGGCACCATCCCGAAATACAAGAAGGAGCCGTCCGGCGGCATCGGCAACTTCACGGCGGATTCCTTTCCGGTGTTCGACCGATTCTGCGAGAACGTCTACGTGATCGCCGACAGCAACCACGGCTACAAGATGATCGGCGTCGGCAAGCTGGTGGCCGACGACATCTGCGGCAACGAGAGCGACCTGCTGCGGCCGTTCCGCTTCTCGCGCTTCGCCCAAGGCGAGCTGCATCCGACGTCCCACTCGCCATTCCCCTGGAGCTGA
>NZ_LPVS01000155.1:0-358 GCF_014843905.1 Mesorhizobium silamurunense
CGCGCACCAGCAGCGCGCCCGGGCCGCCGCCATGGCCAAGCGCGCGGCCGGCCTGCATCAGCGTCGCGGCATTGCCGATGGCAACGGCCGCGCGGCGGGCTCTCAGCTTGCCGCCGAGGATTTCCAGCGACTTGGCGAGCCAGATCGTCCAGGTGACCAGCGAGGCGAAGGCAAGCCCGACCATGACCGCCTTCACCACGATGTCGGCGTTCATGAACATGCCCCAGGGCGACAGGTCATGCGGCAGCGTCAGCGCAATGGCGGAAGGCTCTTCGCCGCCGGCGCTGCTCGGAGCCGGCTGAACGCGCGGTTCGGTCGGCGCGGCCGGCGTCTCGGTCGCGGGGGTCTGCGCCGCGGC
>NZ_LPVS01000159.1:0-364 GCF_014843905.1 Mesorhizobium silamurunense
TGACCTTGCCCCTTTGATCTAATCCGGTTTGAAGTTCGTTCTGGCCCATCGAGAGGACCAGGACATGAAGCGCAGCCGCTTCTCTGAAGAGCAGATCATCGGAATTTTGAAGGAGCATGAGGCCGGGGTCTCGGTCGCCGATCTGTGCCGGAAGCACGGCGTTAGCGATGCTTCGATCTACAACTGGAAGGCCCGCTTCGGCGGAATGGATGTCTCCGAGGCTCGGCGACTGAAGGCGCTGGAGGACGAGAACACGCGGCTGAAGCGGCTTCTGGCCGACGCCATGCTCGACAATGCCGCGTTGAAGGATCTCGTGGGAAAGAAATGGTGACGCCCGCGGCCAAGCGGAAAGCTGTCGCTCACC
>NZ_LPVS01000160.1:0-370 GCF_014843905.1 Mesorhizobium silamurunense
CTTGCCGGACGACGAGCTCGCGCTGGCACAGAAAACCGGTCGCCTGCGGCGCAACTCGCTGGGTTACTCAGCCGACACCTGCAAAACCCTGATCGGTTTCGGCGCGTCGGCTATCGGCCGTATCGGCGAGGGTTACGTCCAAAACGAGGTTACGCGCGATTCCTACACCCGGCACATCGCAGCCGGCCGTCTGGCGACGTCGAAGGGCTACCGTCTCGCTGACGAAGACCGCGTGCGAGCCGCAATCATCGAGCGGCTAATGTGCGATCTCGAGGCCGATGTGCCGGCAATCTGTTCCGCCCACGGATTTGATCCGATCCGTTTTCTCGATTCAGCTGAAGGCTTGGCGATGCTGGCCGAGGACGGGATA
>NZ_LPVS01000158.1:0-380 GCF_014843905.1 Mesorhizobium silamurunense
TCAGGCTCATAACCTGAAGGTCACAGGTTCAAATCCTGTCCCCGCAACCAATCTCGACCATGTACGGCCCGGAGACATAGGTAACGGATTGTCCCTAAGACATGGGTGACAATCTCGTGCCGAACGGATTGTCGATTGTCTGCAAGGTCCTCTGTTCCAGGTCGATTGACCTTGCCCCTTTGATCGTAAGCGCGTAGCTGATGCCGTTCAGCGCTGGTAGTTCCAGGGCATGAGCGCCTCGATGTCGCTGTTTGGCCAGCCATTGGCGATGCGCTCGAGGGTTTGGGCGAGCCAGGCATGCGGATCGACATTGTTCATTTTGGCGGTGGCCTGCGCATTTCGCAAAAGCCGGACGGGGATTCCGCTAAGTCGCGGACAGT
>NZ_LPVS01000165.1:0-383 GCF_014843905.1 Mesorhizobium silamurunense
GTAACCGCCCGGTTGTTACCGCGGAGATTTCGCTTTGATGCGAGCGATGAGTTCTTGGCCATCGACGAAGGCTTCGAGGAAGTCATTCCATTCGTCAGCGGTGCGGCGCGCATGGGCAAGCATTTGCTCCAGCTCTTCCATTCCGTCGCGGGTAAGCGAAGTTATTGCCTCGTCCTGTCCGGTGTAGACGCTGATGATGCTGCCATAGCTCAGGTTGTCATCGTTGCTGACGATCGCCTGCAGGAGTTCGGCATCTTCATCGAGCAATTTGGCGACGTAGTCGATGCTGAACACATGGGTCACCGTTGCCATCAGGCAGCCTCGGCTGAGATGGCGGTGACAGGTGACCAATTCCAGGGAAGCAGCTCGTCGAGGCGATTGAT
>NZ_LPVS01000161.1:0-383 GCF_014843905.1 Mesorhizobium silamurunense
TAGGTCTCGTCCATATGCCATCTGCCGCCGATCGGTCCTGAGCACGAGCGCTCCTTTACGCCTCGGCTTATGACGCTTTCGGATGACGATTAGATTGAGCTTAAGCTTTTACAGGTCGAACTAGCGTCCCATGAACATCGCACCCACCTAATTCGTTGAGACGCTCCGGGTCACGCCGCCGGCAACCAAAACGTCGCAACAGATCCTTCAACTAAATTTACAGGATCTTTGCGACCGCAGATCGGTGACGATGGTATGTTCACCGCGAGTCTGGGGTCCGGCACGGCAAGAGCTGATGCAGATTTTAAGCCTCGGACCGCCGCACAGCACGCAACGGAGGATCAAAGCCAATGGCAAGAAGAGCGCTCATCCTGGTTGAGGGC
>NZ_LPVS01000162.1:0-383 GCF_014843905.1 Mesorhizobium silamurunense
GCCGACTACCAGGCGACCTTCACCGAGAACGGTTCTGCGGTTGCCATCGCTGATACGGACGTGAGCATCACCGACGCCGACAATACCAATGTCACCTCGGCGACGATCACGCTGACCAATGCACAGGCCAGCGATCTCCTGGCCGTCAACGGCGGGCTGCCGGCCGGCATCACGGCGTCCAGCTACAACTCCGGGACCGGCGTGTTGACTCTCTCTGGATCGGCGACCCTCGCCGCCTACCAGACGGCGCTGCACCAGATCGTGTTCAGCAACTCGAGCGACAGTCCGAACACGACAGACCGCAGCATAACGGTCGTGGTGAACGACGGTTCGGCCAATAGCAACACGGCGACCTCGACCATCCACGTCACCGCGGTCAACGA
>NZ_LPVS01000164.1:0-387 GCF_014843905.1 Mesorhizobium silamurunense
CAACACTGAGTGAAGGCTGATTGCATGCAGACGCGCGAGACGAGCGATGTTCTCCTTTCCTTGAACCCGTGTGCCCCTCTCTTAGGGGGAAAACAAGCTCGCGCATAAGGTCGCGCAACCTTTGGCAATAGCTTTGGAGAGCAACATGGTATTGCAGATGGAGTCCCCGGCTCCTTCGATTAAAGTCGAGGACTGGCTGCGTGGCGAGCCCCTCGCAAACTTCCAGCCTGGCAAAGTGTACATCGTCGAATTTTGGGCAACTTGGTGCGGACCATGTGTGACGGCGATGCCCCATCTGGTGCAGCTGCAGGAGCAATACAGGGAGAGCGGAGTTGAGATCGTCGGAGTCGCGGCTTCTGAAGACGCTCCAACGGCCGATGAGGCCCG
>NZ_LPVS01000167.1:0-394 GCF_014843905.1 Mesorhizobium silamurunense
TCATGCGCCGGACACCCGGCAGTATGACGCTGCTTCGACCGGAACCGGCAAAAGCCACTTGGCGACCGCGCTCGCCGTCGAGGCCGCAAAGAGCGTCTACTTCTCGACGCTCGCCGACATCATCGCCTCGCTCGTCAAAGGCCGAGCGCGAGGGGCAGCTGCGCGTACAGCGCGACAATCTGGGAGAGAGGCGCTCTCACTTTGATTGCCGCGCCGCAAGCGCGAGCGAATCCGCTATCTATGCCGCGCCTCGCTGCTCGTCGTCGACGAAATCGGCTATCTCCCGGTCGTGCCCGGCGGCGGGAATCTGTTCTTCCAGCTCGTCAACGCCCGCTATGAGAAGATGGGGCGAGGTGTTCGGCGATCCTGTCGTTGCAACCGCACTTCTTGATCG
>NZ_LPVS01000163.1:0-395 GCF_014843905.1 Mesorhizobium silamurunense
CACGGGGCCGATGCCAACCAGGATATCTTTGTCCTGAACAATGCCGCGCAACTTCAGACGACCAACCTGATCGATGGTGGCACGGGCAGCTACAATGAGGATGGTTTCGACCACCCGATCCAAGATACCGTTGCGTTTAACGGCTCCTTCGACCTGACCGTTCCGTTTTCGACGGTGATTTCCAATATCGAGGCCTATTCGATCGGCGGCACGCTCAAGGTCAGTCAGGCGAACCTGGCGGGCATCAGCTCCATCAGTGGCGGTACGCTGACCACCGAGGACGCCGTGCTCGACCTGTCGGGAATGACGGTCAGCTCCCGGATCGAGAGCAGCAATGCCGGCGGCACCACCTTTACCGTGACCGACGCCTCCACGGTGTCCCATGTCTATGGCGG
>NZ_LPVS01000166.1:0-398 GCF_014843905.1 Mesorhizobium silamurunense
TTTCATCATGCTGAGCATGGTGTCGCGGGCGGCACGGCCCTGATCGCTGTGGGTTCCGCCGCTGATCTTGCGCCGGGTCACCACGCTGCGGATATCGTTCTCCGAGCCATTGGTGTGGAGCGGAATGTCCGGGCGTTGGAGGATCTTCAGGAAGCTTTGGCGGTCGGTCCGGATGCGCGCGAGTAGACGGTCGAGGGTCGCAAACCTGGTCTTCATGCCGACGATCCGGTCGAACCGCCGGGCCAGTTCCCTGGCTCTTCGGGGCGTGGGATCCAGACACCACGCCTTGATGTCGTTGTAGAGCCACCAGATCCGGCTCTGGATCAGGGCCTTGGCGCGGCGCTGCGGTTCGGTGAAGCTATCGAGGGCATGGATCTGCCGCTCCATATGGACCCAGC
>NZ_LPVS01000171.1:0-411 GCF_014843905.1 Mesorhizobium silamurunense
ATGGGGCGAGGTGTTCGGCGATCCTGTCGTTGCAACCGCACTTCTTGATCGCCTGCTTCACCACGCCGTCGTCATCCAGATCGAGGGATCAAGCTACCATCTTAGACAGCACGCCGATCTCGTCCCCGAGCACGTTCGGTCAAAAGCATACATCAACCCGCCTCCGCCGCCGAAAAAAGAGCGGCCGGCCGCCAGAAGTGAGATCCGACGATCAAGATGCCGGCCGATCACCGAGCCCCTTCGCCCGCCAGTTGGGAAAATTGGCGCCCACATTCGCGGGACTTCGGTGCCCATTGACACCGCTCGACACGCAGTATTTTCACGTCGTCTTCACGCTGCCGGAACCCATTGCAGCCATCGCCTATCAGAACAAGGCGCTCGTCTACGGTCTTCTGTTCCGAGCCACCGCCG
>NZ_LPVS01000168.1:0-422 GCF_014843905.1 Mesorhizobium silamurunense
AGATCCTGCACCACGAAGCTTGTCCGCCCCAGAAACCGCGAGCCCGGTGGCGGCTCATAACAAAGACGGCGCTCTTCGGTGACGATCGCCCGGCTCGAGCCACGCCGCTTCGGACCCGTCGCCGCAGGTGAGCTCCGCTTGGACGACTGCTCCATCCCGCTCGGCTTCAGCGTCGGGCGCGGCGGTAGACCTTTCAGACGCCGGATCTCATCCTTCAGAGCCGCATTCTCGGCGCGAAGCCCGGCGACCTCTGCCCGCAACTGCAGGATCATGTCGAGCAGGTCCGCAGGGCTCAGCGTTCGAGAATCTGGTGGCTCCGTCATGGCCCGACGGAATCACGCCGCCCGCCAAACCGCCACCCACTCTAACCCGATACCCCCGAGTCATAACGCCGCGGCCGCCACCGGTTTTGCCCCGGTTAC
>NZ_LPVS01000170.1:0-426 GCF_014843905.1 Mesorhizobium silamurunense
TCGCGAAAGCGGCCGTGCCGGTTCTTCGAGAAGGTGGAATGATCGGGGACATCACCCTCCAGGCCAAGCCGGCAAAACCAGCGATAGGCGAGATTCAGATGCACTTCCTCGCAAAGCCGGCGCTCGGAACGGATGCCGAAGCAGTAGCCGACGATTAGCATCCGGATCATCAGTTCCGGATCGATCGAGGGCCTACCGATCTCGCTGTAGAACGGCCGCAGATGCGAGCGCAGCCCCGACAGGTCGACGAAGCGGTCGATCGAGCGCAACAGATGGTCAGCAGGCACGTGACGCTCGATGCTGAACTCGTAGAACAGCGCCTCCTGCATCACCGTCGGTTCGCCCATCATCGACTCAATCTCCTTTACCAAGGAGATTGAATCAGTGCTTCAGAGCTGCTTCAAGCCGGAGTTTTTCAACACAATC
>NZ_LPVS01000169.1:0-463 GCF_014843905.1 Mesorhizobium silamurunense
TTGCGCGGCATTGTTCAGGACAAAGATATCCTGGTTGGCATCGGCCCCGTGTAGGGCATAGCTGCCATCGGCAAGATAATAGTAATTGTAGCCGCGGTCGGCATCGTAATCGTACGCTCCTCCCGCATGGATTGTCGCAGTCCCGCTCGATAGATAATAGCGGTTGCGGCCGGCATTGGCGTCCGAAACGGTGGCCTCGCCGGTCGAGAAATAATAGGATGAGTCGTCGAAACCGCTATCGGATCCATCAATGATCGCAGTACCGCTCGACAAATAGTAAAAGCCGCCATTGATGCCGTCCAGGTCGAGCGACACATCGCCCGAAGACAGATAGATCGACGTCTCGTTGCCGGAGCCGCTGACACTCACCGAAACGTCCATCCCGTCGCGCAGGGTGAGCGTGGAGGGGCCTGAGCCGTTCACATAGGTCAGCCGCACCTCATCGACGCCGGCCAGAACCGCC
>NZ_LPVS01000175.1:0-463 GCF_014843905.1 Mesorhizobium silamurunense
TTGCGCGGCATTGTTCAGGACAAAGATATCCTGGTTGGCATCGGCCCCGTGCAGGGCATAGCTGCCATCGGCGAGATAATAGTAATTGTAGCCGCCGTCGTCATTGGGATTGAACACTCCTCCCGCATGGATTGTCGCAGTCCCGCTCGACAGATAATAACGGTTGAAGGCGGCGTTGGCGTCGGAGACGGTGGCCTCGCCGGTCGAGAAATAATAGGAGGAATCGTCGGCGCCACTATCTGCTCCATCAATGATCGCAGTACCGCTCGACAAATAGTAAAAGCCGCCATTGATGCCGTCCAGGTCGAGCGACACATCGCCCGAAGACAGATGGATAGACGTCTCGTTGCCGGAGCCGCTGACACTCACCGAAACGTCCATCCCGTCGCGCAGGGTGAGCGTGGAGGGGCCCGAGCCGTTCACATAGGTCAGCCGCACCTCATCGACGCCGGCCAGAACCGCC
>NZ_LPVS01000172.1:0-472 GCF_014843905.1 Mesorhizobium silamurunense
CTTCTTCTCGTGCAGCACGGAGGTGATGCCCTTGGCCTGCCAGTCGGAGAACAGGCCCTGCATGTATTTCATGCAGTCCTTCTCGCCCTCGATGAAGACCGACGGATAGCCGATCTCCTTCTGCTGCTGGTAGATGCTGGCGACGTCCGCGTGCATCACCTCGGGGCTGATCTGCATGTAGCCGACCGGATGGTAGGAGAAGGTCTCCGGGTCGCTGTCCCAGACCGAGACGCTGTGCGCCATCAGGCGGCGCATGGCGGGCTGGAAATAGTTGTTGCGCACCACGCCGCAGGCGATGCCGGAGGCCCCCGCCGCGATGGCGGTCTTGTCGATGACCAGGATGTCCTTGCCGCTGCCCTTGCCGCTCTTGCGCAGGTTCTCGCCCAGATGCCAGGCGGTCGAGAGGCCGTGGATGCCGGCGCCGACGATGACGTATTTGACGTGACTTGGAAGTCCCATAGAGCAATGTCCT
>NZ_LPVS01000173.1:0-472 GCF_014843905.1 Mesorhizobium silamurunense
AGCTGACCATCGCATTATTGCCAAATCACTGGAATCCATGCTTGAATCCGCTTCGTGACCGACGCGGCCGCTGCCCTACCCGACGATCCTCATGCGCTTCAGGCGATGCTTCTGGCCGCGCGTGCGGAGAATGAGAGGCTCCGCCAAATCATCAAGGAGTTGCAGCGCTATCGCTTCGGGCGAAGGGCGGAGAGCCTGCCTGAGGACCAGCTTCTTCTGGGCCTGGAGGAAGCCGAGCAGGTAGAGGCGGAGGGCTTCGCCAGCGCGGAAGCCGCGGACCCCTCAATGCGTGATGCCAGGGCTCGTAGGCGTCGCGCCAACCGCGGCTCGTTGCCCGCCCATCTGCCGCGCGTCGAGCAGGTAATCGACATCGCCGACAAGATCTGCCCGTGCTGTCAAGGCCAGCTGCATGTTATGGGCGAGGACGTCTCCGAGCGTCTCGACATCGTGCCCGCCCAGTTCCGGGTGATTG
>NZ_LPVS01000180.1:0-481 GCF_014843905.1 Mesorhizobium silamurunense
CGATATTCCTGCCACAGGAGCGTCAGCGTCACTCCTTCGCGCTTCAGCTCCTTGGCGACCATCGCCCAGTCTGGTTCGTTCAGATCCTGCGGCGGACGGCCCATCCGGTGGAACAGCCGTCGTTCCAGCGCCGCATCGTCATCATAGCCTGGCGGCAGCGGCCAGCACGACAGCCCCGCCTCCCGCGCTCGCAGCAAATAGGTCGAAACCGAGGTCTTGCCGATCTTCAATCGCTCGGCCACCTCGCGCACCGACAGACCCTGTTCATGGGTCAGGCGCAGGATCGTCCGGATGTCCCTCACGCTCGTTCGTCTCGCTTGCTTCCGTCTTGGCATGGCCCCTCTCAACGTCTTCGTGAGAGGCCAAATTGCCAAAACGGCGCAGCCGAGAACCGACCGTCAAATCCGGCCCGGAAACTGTCCGGGACTTAGCGGAATCGCTGTCCGGGATTTAGTGGAATTGCTGTCCGCGACTTACTGAA
>NZ_LPVS01000174.1:0-511 GCF_014843905.1 Mesorhizobium silamurunense
TTCTTCGTCGCCAGCGGCGCGCCGCCCTCGTTGGTGGGGCGTATATAGTCGCCACCAATCCAAACTGTCAACCGCGATCTGCGATGTTTTTTCGATTTCTCGTGCAGATATCCACGGGGCTGAAATTCGTGAGTTGGCTTGGCTGTGGTGTTCCGCTGCCGATCACGCCTACCGAGGCTCGACACTCCTCGGTGGCAGCGCGTGCCATCGGCTTGAAAATCGCCTGCCCCTGCTTGGGACTATCGACAGCCGCGCCAAACCGAGCAGCGTTTCAGAGCCGGCCTTCCAGCAATTCCGCCGTGATGTTCCGACCGGCGTAAAAGATGCTCAGGATCGAAACCTGTTCGTCCTCGACCGCAAGGGCAATGCTGACGGCGCGCCGGTAGCCGATGATCCGCAGCCCAGGCATGATCTCGACCCGCTCGGTGCCGCGCTGTGGAAAAGTCGACAAGCCCAGGTGACCTTCAATTCGCGACGGTCGCTCGCGCTGCGCTATGCCAAAGGCTCCGCG
>NZ_LPVS01000176.1:0-515 GCF_014843905.1 Mesorhizobium silamurunense
CTAGGGTCAGGACTCATTGATCCAGAAGATGAAGGCTGCAGCGAAGGCGATCGCCGACAGGAAGGTGTGAGCACATCGGTCGTATCTGGTGTGGATGCGTCGCCAGTCTTTGAGGCGTGCGAACATGTTCTCGATCCTGTGGCGTTGTCGGTATAGGACAGGATCGTAGCTGTGCTGAACACGATGCTTGGCATGGGGTGGGATGCATGGCGTGATACCGCGCTCGACGAGCGCCTGGCGGAAGGCCGCTGAACTGTAGGCCCGATCGGCCAGCAGGGCGTTGGCGGCGGGCAAATCCTCGATCACTGCCGCAGCAGTCTTGTGATCATTGGCCTGCCCTTCGCTCAGATGCAGCAGCCGCGGACGTCCCTTGCCGTCACAGACCACTTGCAGCTTGGTGGTCAGTCCGCCTCGGCTGCGTCCGATACATCGGGATAGAGCCCCTTTTTAAGGAGGCTGGCGGCAGTGCGATGCGCTTTGAGATGGGTGGCATCGATCATCAGATTGTCCGTTTT
>NZ_LPVS01000178.1:0-531 GCF_014843905.1 Mesorhizobium silamurunense
AAAAGCTCGATAGCGCTTGACCTCAACACGCCGAATAGAGAAGCACGACAGATAGGCGAGCACCGCTTCAGGCCCGGCGAAGGGCGGCTTGGCGTAGACCACCCAGCGCTTCTTCCTGACGGGAGCCAGGTGGCGCAGGAAGGCCCGTCGCTCGGCGAGGTGCGCCATCGATCCGAAGAAGACGAGCCGCCCGGCGTCGTGCAGCGTGAGCAGTCGGGTGAGGAACAGGCGGCGGAACAGCTTGCCGAGCACGCGCACAGGGAGCAGGAAGGCCGGGCGCGAGGAGACCCAATGCGTCCCGTCAGGCGCGATGCCGCCGCCCGGCACGATCATGTGGACATGGGGATGGTGCGTCATTGCCGAGCCCCAGGTGTGGAGCACGGCAGTGATGCCGATGCGTGCGCCGAGATGCTGGGGGTCCGCTGCTATCGTCATCATCGTCTCCGATGCCGCGCGGAACAGCAGGTCGTAGACCATCGCCTTGTTCTGGAAGCCGACGTCGGCGACTTCGGCCGGCAACGTGAAGACGAC
>NZ_LPVS01000177.1:0-532 GCF_014843905.1 Mesorhizobium silamurunense
CCTTCCTCGGGGACTTTCGTACGCCTGCCGGCGCCCGAAACTCTTCACGAATACGGACGGGCCGCTTCTGGTCAAATTGAGAGCATAGCAGCCGTTGCGTTGCCAGATCCCTCGCAGGTGTCGCCCCGAATCGTAGGTAGCATGTCTAAAAGCCGCCGTTCGTCAGATCGAGCTTTTTGGGCAAAGACCCCGGCTCGCCGGTGAAGTGCGGATTCGAACGTCGAGTCTTAGCGCTAGCCGCCCCGTTCCGTCGCCCCGATCACGGCCTCGTGCTCGGGAAGGTAGAAAGCCGGATCGTAAGCCTCGTTTTTCGGCCAATATCCGTACCCTCTGAGCCGGACGATGCGGTCATCGCGGTATAGCATCGTGCCAAGCACCACTTCGGGGTCCTTGCCCTCGATCCTGACGCCGCTTGCAGACAACTTCTCAAACAGCTCACGGCGGGCAAGCGGCCGGCCGAAAGAACGAATTATGGCCAATGCGCGATCGGCAACCTCGCGCCGGTCCGGGTTTTTCGGCCGCGCGGCCGAAA
>NZ_LPVS01000179.1:0-546 GCF_014843905.1 Mesorhizobium silamurunense
TCTCGTCGATGAAGACCAGGCACTGGGGATCGAGGCCAGCCTGCCAGGATCGCCATCGTTGGCGCCTGCGGGCAACATCGGCGCGTGCCTGCTCAAGGGCGAACAGCGTTTTTTTTGAAGCTCAGGCCCTCGCGGCGCAGGAACTGCCACACTGCGTTGTGCGAGACCTTGACTCCGCGAGCGGCCAACTCATCCTTCAGACCATGCAGCGTCAGATGCGGCGTCTCACGCAGACGGGCCTCGATGAAAGCACGGTGCGGCTCCAGCACCCTCTTGCGATGTCCGCCCATCTTGCCAGGCGCAACCGAGCCAGTCGCCCGATGACGCTGCAACAACTTCACCGCCGCCGAAACCGAAATGCCGAACCGTTTGGCGGCCGACCGGCGGCTCTCACCACTCAAAACCGCCACCACAACCCGTTCGCGAAGATCGTCCGAAAGAGGTCGCGTCATCAGATGCTGGCCTCCATTCCAGCCAGCATCTTGAATCACAAATCCGACAAATCGGGAATCCCCTCCGATTCCGTCAAATCTTGAACCGCTCTAG
>NZ_LPVS01000188.1:0-585 GCF_014843905.1 Mesorhizobium silamurunense
CCCACATGTGGGCAAAGTCGTCGCCGACGATGAAGTCCGGGCTCTCCGGGCCGTAGGGATCGATCTTCACCTGCTCCGGCGCAGTCGGCACCTTGAACGGCATGGCGCCGCCCTGCACCCCGCCGAAGTGGAAGTCGGGCTTGTAGTAAATGCCCCACAGCTTGTCCGTGATCACCGTGCCGTCGACATCGGAATGGAGCGGCGCATCGGTGTCGACATGGATCACTGGCGGCATCTTGCCGTCATTGGTGCGCTGCAGCTTCGGATCGACGCCGAGCGTGCCTTCCTGCAGCGACCAGAAGGTCCACATTGGCACGTCGTGGTGCATCCTGCCATCGCGACCCTTGATCGAGATCGCCTTCGGCAGCTCGAGCATGTCCCAGATCTGCTTGACCCACGGGCCGGTACCGATGATGACCTGGTCGCAGCCAATCTTGCCCTGGTCGGTGACGACGGCCTTAACCGCGCCCTTGGCGTCCTTCTCGAAGCCGAGGACGTTCACGCCGGTCGCGATCCGCACGTCCTCGTTCTCCGCCTTCGCGGCGAGGCCGTAGATCGAGCGCGTGTTGTTGGCATAACCCCCCT
>NZ_LPVS01000181.1:0-588 GCF_014843905.1 Mesorhizobium silamurunense
AGTCGCGCATCGCCCGTTCGAATCGTTGCACAGCGGCTGGCAGGAAAGTCACGACTTTCTCGACCTCAGGCTGCAATGCCAGCTCTGCTTCAATGCCCTTCCGGCGCTGTCGGATGGCCCTGATCTCATCTGCCACTTCCTCGCCTTCCACAAAGCCCTTGGCAATCTGATCGACGACGCGCGACATTTCTCGCTTGGCGACTTCTAGGTCGCGCTCAAGCATGATCCGCTTGGCCGCTTTGTCGCCGATCAGCCGTTGTCGCTCTTCCTGATAAGCAGCGATGTAGGTCGCCAGATTCTCAGGCGAATGCAGCTTAGCTACGAGGCTTCCAACGACCAGCTTTTCGACCGTATCGAGATAGATGGCGAGGGCACCATCTAGCCGCCCCGCCAATTGGAGAACAGTGATCGCCCCCCGCCGGTCACCTCACGTTGCTCAGTTGGAATTCGTCGGTAGCATGCGCTCGTTGGGATCGATCGGACCTAGGTCCTTCACGACCCGGAAACGACCGCTCTGCGCCTGCGCGATGTACATGTTCATGCGAACATGGTGCTGGCCGGGAACCATTTCGGCCGGACCGCCCGGGC
>NZ_LPVS01000182.1:0-588 GCF_014843905.1 Mesorhizobium silamurunense
ATGCCCGAGCAGGACTTGGATAACGCGGATGTCGACGTCCTGCTCCAGGAGATGTGTGGCGAAGGAGTGCCTCAGGGTGTGCGGCGTTACCCGCTTCTTGATCTCGGCGGCTTCCGCCGCCGCATGAACGGCGCGGTTCATCTGCCGCGTGGACAGCGGCGTGATCGGGTTGCGGCCCGGGAACAGCCAGCCCTGCGGCAGCATCACGCCGCGGCGTCTGCCCACACGCCACCAGGCGCGCAGAAGGACGAGCAGCTGCGGCGACAGCATGGCGTGGCGGTCCTTGCGGCCCTTGCCCTGCTCGACGCGGATCAGCATGCGCGTGGAGTCGATATCGCTCACCTTGAGCGCCACGATCTCGGAGACCCGCAAGCCGGCCCCGTAGGCCGTGCCGAGGGCGGCCTTGTACTTCGGACCCGGTGCGGCTTCGAGCAGCCGCGCCACCTCCTCGACGCTCAGCACCAGCGGCAGCTTGCGTGGCTGGCGGACGACGGTGAGACGGCGCGCGAGATCGGGCCGGTCGAGCGTCACGGTGAAGAAGAAGCGCAGCGCCGAGACCGAACCGTTGATGCCCGGCGGCCGCATGCC
>NZ_LPVS01000183.1:0-603 GCF_014843905.1 Mesorhizobium silamurunense
GTAAAGAAAGGCAGGATCTGGACGTATGTCCGCGATCAACGCCCATGGGCGGGCGGCGCTCCGCCTGGCGCGGTCTACTACTTTGCTCCGGACTGGAAGGAAGACCACGTCCTCCGCCACCTCGGGCAGACAAGCGGCATCCTCCAAGCTGACGGCTACAAAGGCTATGGCAAGCTTTATGAGCCTGGAGCCGGTGGAACATCCCGCTTCCGAGAAGCGGCATGCTGGGCGCATTGGCGACGCGACTTCCATGATATCTGGACCTCGAACAAATCCGAGATCGCACGCGAGGCTCTCGACCGTATCGGTGCGCTTTATGACATCGAGCGCGACATTGCGGGTCAGCCTGCCGATGCCCGCCTTGCCGCACGTCAGAAGCATAGCAAACCAAAGATCGGGGCATTCCGTGTCTGGATCGAAACGCAACTGACCCGCATTCCGGGCAAGAGCGATTTGGCAAAAGCCTTCCGTTATGGCCTGAGCCGCTGGCCATCATTCTGCCTGTTCCTCGAAGACGGCCGCGTCGCCATGGACAACAATGCCGCCGAGCGAGCCCTGCGCCCGATTGGGATCGGAAGAAAAAACTGGCTATTTGCCGGCGCC
>NZ_LPVS01000184.1:0-631 GCF_014843905.1 Mesorhizobium silamurunense
CTTCGCCAGCCGCTATCTCATCGCCTGCGAGGCGCTGTCGACCACCAAGGAAGCCTATGCCTTTACCGTGTTCGAGAGCGCCTTCAAGGAGTTCGGTCTGCCCCGCGCCATCCGCACTGACAATGGCGTTCCCTTCGCAAGCCCCAACGCGCTGTTCAACCTCAGCAAACTGTCGGTCTGGTGGCTGCGCCTGGGTATCGACATCGAGCGCATCAAGCCGGGCTGCCCGCAGCAGAACGGACGCCATGAGCGCATGCACCTCACCCTGAAGAAGGAAACCACCAAACCGGCAGGCGCCAATTTCCTTCAGCAACAGGCCGCCTTCGATGACTTCATCGACTGCTTCAACAATGAGCGACCGCACCAGGCGCTCGGCATGGATTGCCCGGCAGAGCGTTACGCACCCTCAACGCGCCCCTATGCCGGCCTGCCAGATCTCGATTATCCGTTTCACGACAAGGCCGTCACCGTCACCACCTGCGGCCGCATCTGCTACAATTGCAAGAAGATCAACCTCAGCCTCGTCTTTGCCGGCCAGACCGTCGGCATCAAACAGGTCGAGGACCATATCTGGCTGGCTAGCTTCATGGACTATGATCTGGGATATTTCGACGATGAGACATGCAGGCTC
>NZ_LPVS01000185.1:0-698 GCF_014843905.1 Mesorhizobium silamurunense
TTGATGGTGACGACGATGCCGGCACCGACGGTGCGGCCGCCTTCACGGATGGCGAAGCGCAGCTTCTCTTCCATGGCGATCGGCACGATCAGCTCGACGTCGACGGTGATGTTGTCGCCAGGCATCACCATCTCGGTGCCGGCCGGCAGCGTCACGATGCCGGTCACGTCGGTCGTGCGGAAGTAGAACTGCGGACGGTAGTTGGTGAAGAACGGCGTGTGGCGGCCGCCCTCGTCCTTGGTCAGGATGTAGGCTTCGGCCACGAACTTCTTGTGCGGCTTCACCGAACCCGGCTTGGCCAGAACCTGGCCGCGCTCCACGCCCTCGCGGTCGATGCCGCGCAAGAGCGCGCCGATGTTGTCGCCGGCCTGGCCCTGGTCGAGCAGCTTGCGGAACATCTCGACGCCCGTGCAGGTCGTCTTGGCGGTCGGACGGATGCCGACGATCTCGAGCTCCTCGCCGACCTTGACCACGCCGCGCTCGACGCGGCCGGTCACGACCGTGCCGCGGCCCGAGATCGAGAACACGTCCTCGATCGGCATCAGGAACGGCTTGTCCAGCGGACGAACCGGCGTCGGGATGTAGGCGTCGACCTGAGCCATCAGCTCGCGGATGGCGTCCTCGCCGATGGTCTTGTTGGAATCCTCAAGCGCTGCCAGCGCCGAGCCCTTGACGATCGGAATGTCGTCGCCGGGGAA
>NZ_LPVS01000186.1:0-734 GCF_014843905.1 Mesorhizobium silamurunense
GTGATCGCCGCCTTCCAGACCGCGGCGGGCAAGATGGGCTCGGGCGCCGGCGGCACCCGCAACATTTCCGGCACGTCCAATCCGCTGGTCGAGCTCGAGCATGAGCTGGCCGACCTGCACGACAAGGAGGCAGCCCTGGTCTTCACCTCCGGCTTCGTCTCCAACGAGGCCTCTATCTCGACGATTGCCAGGCTTTTGCCCAACTGCCTGGTGCTCTCCGACGAGTTGAACCACGCCTCGATGATCGAAGGCGTGCGGCGCTCGGGCGCCGAGAAGAAGATCTTCCGCCACAACGACGTCGCGCATCTGGAAAGCTTGCTTCAGGCGGCGGGCCGCGAGCGCGCCAAGCTGATCGTGTTCGAAAGCGTCTATTCGATGGATGGCGACATCGCGCCGATCAGGCAGATCGTCGAGCTCGCCGAGCGCTACAACGCCATGACCTATATCGACGAGGTGCATGCGGTCGGCATGTACGGTGCGCGCGGCGGCGGCATCACCGAGCGCGAAGGCCTGGCCGACCGCATCGACATCATCGAGGGCACTTTAGCCAAGGCGTTCGGCACGCTGGGCGGCTACATCACCGGCACAAGCGCCGTGATCGACGCGGTGCGCTCCTATGCGCCGGGCTTCATCTTCACCACCGCGCTGCCGCCGGCGATCGCTGCCGCCGCCACCACCTCGATCAGGCATCTCAAGCGCTCGCAGGCCGAGCGCGACGCGCAGCAGCGCCAGGC
>NZ_LPVS01000187.1:0-747 GCF_014843905.1 Mesorhizobium silamurunense
TCGGCCTCGGTCGACGACGACGGGCTTGCCGGCGGCAATCCCGCGAGCACGGCGGGCGACATCGCGGTTCCGAACACCGACGGCGACAACAATGAAGCAACGTTCTCGGGCACGCTCGGCGGTAGCGTCGGCGGCGACGGCGCAGGCGCCAACGGCTTCTCGTTCGCCGCCCTAAACGGCACCAGCGGCACGGTCGGCACCGAGACGGTGGCCTACAGCTGGGATGCTGGCACCAACACGCTGACGGCGACCGGCCCGCGCGGCACTCTGTTCACCGTCCATGTGACGGACCCGGCAACCGGCGCCTACACGGTGACGCTGGTCGACAACGTGCTGCATGCGGGCGGCCCCAACGACGAGAACGCGGTCGATCCGACAACCAGCCTGACCTACACCATAACCGATGCCGACAACTCGTCCACGACCGGCACGCTGACCATCACCTTCGACGACGACGCGCCGACGGCTTCGACCGAGGCCCCGCAGAACGTCGCCGAAGGCGGCACGATCACCGGCACGCTGGACTTCGTCGCAGGCGCCGATGGCGCCACGGTGACGCATATCGACGGCACGCTGCTGGTCTTCGGCCAGGACGGCTACTCGCAGGCGATCGACATCGGTGACGGCTTCATCAAGGTCAAGGCCGACGGCAGCTATTCCTTCACCGCCGACAGCTCGGTCGCCGGCACGGGCGCTGCCTCCGCCACCTACACGGTGACCGACGGCGACGGCGACACGGCGACGGCC
>NZ_LPVS01000189.1:0-757 GCF_014843905.1 Mesorhizobium silamurunense
GTCCATTCATTAGGTTCTTCATCGGCGACGTAGACAACGAATTCAGCTTGCGCCTCCAGTTCGTTCAACCAGTTAAGGACCGGCCGGTCGTCGATCGGACGACCTGCGAACTTCGCGTGGACGTCAAGCCGGGAAACGAACTGAGCGCGCGTGACCGCGCCGAACGCTTGCTGTAGGTGCCCGATGAAAACCGGTGAGATGCGACTTCCGCCGGCTGCAGTGATGGCAAGCGTTCGGATCTTGGCAGGTTTCTGGAGACGTGACAAAATCGCAGATTGCGTGGCGAACCGGCGCGCCAGAGATATTGTGACCGCCTCTCTCAGGTTCGGCAAAGCCTCGGCCGCCTTCTCGAAATGATTACGACAGATTTCAAGGACGATCGAATCGCGCGCTGCAAGGACAGTGGCCGTACGGGGCAGCCCTGCAAAGAAACCAATTTCGCCGACTAGTTCGCCCTGTGCGATCTCGGCGACCGAGCCAATCGGATCTCCTTTGTGTACCGTAAAGCGACCGGACAGCACGACAAAGAACCTGTCCGATGGATCGCCTTCGCGAACCAGGACCTCACCGCGTCTCAGGACCCGACGGTCGGATTCGGCAGCCAAAGCCTCGAGCGCCAGCAACGACGCCCGATCGAACATCAATGTCGCCGACAATAATCTCGCGGCGAGAGAATCGACGGAGGACATTTGAGCCATCCCAGGGACGCATTCGCTCCGGTAATTGTATCCCGTACCGCTGGTGTTTGCAGCGTCGC
>NZ_LPVS01000191.1:0-759 GCF_014843905.1 Mesorhizobium silamurunense
CGCCGCAGGCGACCGGTTTTCTGTGCCAGCGCGAGCTCGTCGTCCGGCAAGGCGAAATGGTCGAGCCCGATCTCTCGGTAGCCGGCGGCAACCAGCGTCTCGGCCACGGCCGCAGCCTGTTCGGCGCGGGCAGCGCTGTCCGGCAGTGCTGTCTCCTCGATCTGGCGCTGATTCTTGATAAGGGACGGAATGTGCGCGTAGCCGAATACCGCAAGCCGGTTGGGGCGCATGGCGACCGCCGACCTAGCGGTCTGTACGCAGGACTGCACCGTCTGATGCGGCAGACCGAAGATGAGGTCGAAATTGATGCGGCCTACCCCATGCCGGCGCAGCTCTTCGACGGCAGTCGCCGTTTGCGCCTCACTCTGGACCCGGTTGATCGCCTTTTGAACAATGGGATCGAAGCTCTGCACGCCGAGGCTCGCGCGGTTTATGTCGGCTGCTCCTAAGGCTTCGGCCATCTCGGCCGTGAACGTGCGTGGATCGATCTCCACGGCAACAGTAGCCGTTTTCCTGAACGCGAAGCGGCGGCGCAGGAACTCCATCAGTGCGAGGAACTCAGCTGGCCCGATTAGGGTCGGCGTTCCGCCTCCGAAATGCACGTCGCTCACGGGCAGTGCCCGCGGCGTTTGCTCCGAGACCAAACGGATCTCGTCACGCAGCATCGCCAGATAATTGAGAATCGGCGCATCCCGGCGGGTGATGGTGGTAGGGAAGCCGCAATACCGGCACATCGACCGGCAGAACGGAACGTGGAGA
>NZ_LPVS01000193.1:0-792 GCF_014843905.1 Mesorhizobium silamurunense
GGCGAAATCACCTCGGACGCTGTCGGGATCGGCCTCGCGGCGAATTGCGGAACAAGTCCACATCACCTCATATCCGGTCGGCTCGGGTGGAGCCTGCACCCATATCCCGCATGCACGGGCAAGTTTGGCGAGGCCGGGAAGGATGGGACCCATCTTTTTGACGGCGTTAACTGCCCTGGGGGGCGCCGGTCCACATCCATCCCGCTTCGTCGCAAGTGACGTTGGCCGCCCTCGCGTCGAACTTTTTCGTCAGGCCTTGGTCATGGCGCCCTCCGGCAGCAGGCCCTGGGTCAGATACCGCCACAAGGCGATTATCAGCTTGCGCGCCAAGGCGACGATCATGGTGCGGCGGATGCGTCCTTTGCCGGCGCCGACGCGCTCATGAAACCAGCGCGCGAGACCGCTATCGGGCTGATGGCGCAGCCACAGCCAGGCAAGTTCAATGGCGGTTCGTCGCGCTCGCGGATTGCCTGATCTCTGGATGCCTTGATCGCGGCTGACCGCGCCGCTGCTCCAAGGGCTGGATGCAAGACCGAGATAACCGGCGATCTCACGCCGATTCTGGAAATCGCGGAAGAACACCTCGTTCGTCATTATGCTTGCGATCGTCAGGCCGATGCCACGCAGATGACTCAGTTGGACGATCCCGGGAGCTGTGGTCTCGGCGGCCTGACGCTGCTCAGCCTCGACCTCCATGATCATCTCGATTACTTGCCACAAGCGGCGGCACTCGCGCTTGATCTCGTTCTTCAGGCAGGGCGGCAGATTCCGCCCGTCAGCCGTGCGCAGCGT
>NZ_LPVS01000190.1:0-808 GCF_014843905.1 Mesorhizobium silamurunense
ACGAGCACCTTTTGCCCTATGGCCACGACAAGGCAAAGGTCTCGGCCGAGTTCATCAAGTCGGTGAAGGGCAACAAGGACGGCAAGCTGATCCTGGTCACCGCCATCAACCCGACGCCGGCCGGCGAAGGCAAGACGACGACCACGGTCGGCCTCGGCGACGGCCTCAACCGCATCGGCAAGAAGGCGATCGTCTGCATCCGCGAAGCCTCGCTCGGCCCGAACTTCGGCATGAAGGGCGGTGCGGCCGGCGGCGGCCTCGCCCAGGTGGTGCCGATGGAGGACATGAACCTCCACTTCACCGGCGACTTCCACGCCATCACCACCGCCCATAATCTGCTCTCGGCGCTGATCGACAATCACATCTACTGGGGCAACGAGCTCGGCATCGACACCCGCCGTGTCGTCTGGCGCCGCGTCATGGACATGAACGACCGGGCGCTGCGCGAGATCATCTCCTCGCTCGGCGGCGTCGCCAACGGTTTTCCGCGCGAAGCCGGCTTCGACATCACCGTCGCCTCGGAAGTGATGGCGATCCTGTGCCTCGCCACCGACCTCAAGGACCTCGAGAAGCGCCTGGGCGACATCATCGTCGCCTATCGTCGCGACAAGTCGCCGGTCTATGCCCGCGACCTCAAGGCCGACGGCGCCATGGCTGTGCTCTTGAAGGACGCCATGCAGCCCAACCTGGTGCAGACGCTGGAGAACAACCCGGCCTTCGTGCATGGCGGCCCGTTCGCCAACATCGCGCATGGCTGCAACTCGGTCGTCGCCACCACGACGGCGCTGAAGCTTGCCGACTACGTCGT
>NZ_LPVS01000192.1:0-817 GCF_014843905.1 Mesorhizobium silamurunense
TGTTACCCATGTCTCCGGTATGAACCGTAACCTATGTGTCCAGAATGGACCGTACTGAAGTGGCTCCCCGGGCCGGATTCGAACCAGCGACCAACCGGTTAACAGCCGGTTGCTCTACCACTGAGCTACCGGGGAACGGAGGCTCTGATGTGAGTGGCGCAGCCTATAGCAAACACCTTTCGGCTTTGCAAAGCAGCAATTCGCATTTTTTCTCCAGTTTCTCGTGCGGCCATTTGTGGCATCGCTCCGGCGTGCCCACATATGAACGGCTTCACACTGGTGCGGAACAAAGCGGCCGGTTGCTGCCTTTGATATCGATGGCTTCGGCCGCGCAGATGGGATCTGGTTTGAATGACGGCAGCTGACGACGATAACGGCCCGGCGCGGAAGATCACGGTATTCGGCCGTGAGTTCGCGATGCCGCGCTCGCGGGCATTGCGGATCGCTATCGGCGTGTTGCTCACCGTCGGCGGGATTCTGGGCTTTCTGCCGATTCTCGGTTTCTGGATGATTCCGCTCGGCTTGCTGGTGCTGTCCTACGAATTTGCGCTGGTGCGTCGCCACAGGCGGCGCTTCGTCGTCTGGTGGCAACGCCGCCGCCGGCCCGATTGAGCGCTTGCCAGGAGGCGGTTGGCGAGCTGCGGAAGCACCGTCGGGACCGGCCGCAAGCGATTGGCAACCACTGTCTCAGATGACGTATGGAAAGCGCCGGGAATGACTTGCCGGTGCTTGACGACCTTTTCCCGCCAACATAATGAGTTCGCTCGGAACGCCGGGAGCATGGAAGGCCTCGTGGCGGAGTGGTTACGCAGAGGAC
>NZ_LPVS01000200.1:0-820 GCF_014843905.1 Mesorhizobium silamurunense
CGCGGAGCCTTTGGCATAGCGCAGCGCGAGCGACCGTCGCGAATTGAAGGTGGTGGCGAACTCGGCCGGTGTCTGCCAGGCGATTTGGGAGTGCGGCCGCGCGGTGTTGTAGTCGGCGCGCCACAGGGCGATGGCTACGCGCGCCTGAGCCAGCGAGGTAAACAGCGTCTCGTTGAGCAGTTCATCGCGCAGTCGGCCGTTGAAGCTCTCGATGAAGCCATTCTGCATCGGCTTGCCGGGCGCAATGTAATGCCATTCGACGCGATTCTGATCCGCCCAGGCGAGGATGGCGTTGGAGGTGAACTCGCTGCCATTGTCGCTGACGATCATCCTCGGCCGGCCGCGCTCGGTGATGGCCCGGTCCAGTTCGCGGGCAACCCGCATGCCCGAGAGAGACGTATCAACGATGAGTGCCAGGCACTCTCTCGTGCAGTCGTCGACGACGGCCAGGATGCGGAAGCGGCGCCCGTCGGTGAGCTGGTCCGATACGAAGTCGAGCGACCAGCGCTCGTCGGGCCTCAGCGGCACCAGCATCGGCGCCCTGGTCCCGATCGCCCGCTTGCGGCCGCCACGTCGGCGAACGGCGAGCTTCTCCTCCCGATAGAGCCGGAACAGCTTCTTGTGGTTCACGACCAGGCCCTCCCGCCTCAGCATCACGAGAAGACGCCGGTAGCCGAACCGGCGACGCTCCTGCGCGATCGCCTTCATCCGCTCGCGAACCTCGCGGTCGTCCGGCCTGCTGGTCTCGTAGCGAACCGTCATGCGGCAACAGCCGATGGCTTTACACGCCCGCCGTTCGCTCATCCCGAAGCCTTCCTTC
>NZ_LPVS01000194.1:0-858 GCF_014843905.1 Mesorhizobium silamurunense
AGGCGCTCAGCATCGACCCTAGCTTCAACTTGGCGAAGGCACTCGGCGCCTATATCCGCAGCCTATCCGTGAGCCAGTGCTGGCACGAGCCGGACGATATGCGAGTCGCCGCGCGCATGGCGCGCGAGGTACTGGCGGAAGCGCGCGACGATCCCACGAGCCTGCGCTTCGCCGCGCAGGTGATGGCCTACAGCGCGAAGGACTACGAGATGGCGCTGGGCACGATCGAACGATCCCTGCTGCTCAACCCCAATTCGGCACAGGGCCATACGGGCAGCGGCTGGGTGAACGCACATTCCAGCCGCCCGCTCGTCGCGATCGAGCACTTTCACAGGGCAATGCGGCTGAGCCCGGTCGACCCCGAGAAGGGCATCGCGCTCTCCGGCATCGGGATGAGCTACCTGATGCTCGAGCGCTACGAGGAAGCGCTGGCATGGGGAGAACGCGCGCTGCACGAGATGCCGAACTACGGCTCCTCGCACCGGGTGGTGATCATGGCGCTGGTCAAACTCAACCGGTTGGACGAGGCGCAGACCGCGGCGCGGCGGCTGATGGACGCGTTCCCGACCTACACGCTCACCCTGCAGAGACAGATCAACCCGTGGCTGGACAAGGTGTTCGCCGAGCGTTACGTCGAGGCGCTGGGCATCGCCGGCGTGCCGGAGTGATCGTCGCGGTTGCAAAGATGCCCTCTCCTGCGCGTCACGTCCGGCCAGGCGACGTCCCTTGATCCCGTGTCGCTTCTGGAAGGATAGGTCTCGGCCGGCTTGTCCGAGTACTGAGCGCGTAGAGCAGCCGTGAACAGCCGTCGAGCTCTCTGTTGGGTTCGCGTCGAACTTCCGGTTTCCACCCTGACGA
>NZ_LPVS01000196.1:0-932 GCF_014843905.1 Mesorhizobium silamurunense
GTCTGGTAGGTGCGATAGGCGCGCTTGACGACGTCGCCGCTGTCGATGCCTTCGGGCACCAGGATGGCGCTGACCGTGTCGGAGTGCCATTGCGGCGCCTTGGCGCACAGCTTCAGCCCCCAGGCGTCGACCGCCTTGCGCACGCCTTCGGCGAGGCGATGGTGGCGGGCGAAGATGTTCTCCAGTCCTTCCTCGGCGATCAGGTCGAGCGAGGCGCGCAGGCCGCGCAGCAGCTGCGTGGCCGGCGTGTAGGGGAAGTAGCCGGCGTCGTTGGCGCGGATCATGTCCTCGAAGGAGAAATAGCAGTGCCGGTGGGTGGCGACCCGCGCCGCGGCAAGCGCCTTCTTGCTGACCGACAGGAAGCCGAGGCCGGCCGGCAGCATGAAGCCTTTCTGCGAGCCGCTGACGGCGCAGTCGACGCCCCACTCCTCCTGGCGGAAATCGATCGAGCCGATCGACGACACGCCGTCGACGAACAGCAGCGCAGGGTGGTTCGCGGCGTCAAGCGCGGCGCGGCAGCCGGCGACGTCGCTGATGACGCCGGTCGCGGTTTCGTTCTGGGTGCAGAAGACCGCCTTGATGCGGTGCGCCTTGTCGGCCCGCAGCCTTTCCGCATAGAGGTCGAGCGGGACGCCCGTTCCCCATTCGCAATCGATGACGTCGACGTCGAAACCGAGGCGCTCGGCCATGTCGACCCACAGATGCGAGAACTGGCCGAAGCGCGACATCAGCACCCGGTCGCCGGGGCTGAGCACGTTGGTCATGGCCGCTTCCCAGGCGCCGGTGCCCGACGATGGATAGATGAAGAGGCGGCCGGTTTCGTTCTTGAACACTCGTTTGATGTCCTCGAACAGCGGCAGCGTCAGCTTGGGGAAGGAGGCGGCGCGCATATCCTCCATCGGCAGGTTCATGGCCTGCCGGACCTCCTCCGG
>NZ_LPVS01000195.1:0-944 GCF_014843905.1 Mesorhizobium silamurunense
TCATGCGCCGGACACCCGGCAGTATGACGCTGCTTCGACCGGAACCGGCAAGTCGCATCTGGCAATCGCCATCGCGCGGGCCCTGATCCGCAACGGTTCACGCGGCCGCTTCTTCAACGTCGTCGATCTCGTCAACCGGCTCGAGATGGAGCACCGAAGCGGCAAGCAGGGACGCATTGCTGACTACCTAACGCGGCTCGACTTCGTCGTCCTCGACGAACTCGGCTATCTCCCGTTCGCGCAGGCCGGCGGGCAATTGCTCTTCCACCTGATCAGTAGGCTCTACGAGCGGACCTCGATCATCGTCACCACCAACCTGGCGTTCGGCGAATGGCCCGCCGTCTTCGGCGACGCCAAGATGACGACAGCGCTCCTTCGACCGTCTCACCCATCATTGCGAGATCATCGAGACCGGAAACGAATCCTGGCGCTTCAAGAACCGCGCCTGATCACCTATCAAGCTGCCAAGCGCCATCCGCGCTCGCCCGGTCTGCGCAACCCTGACCAGCTCCGCCCGGGCGAACGCTGACCGCCGCGCATTACATAAGGGGGATCAAAATTGGACGCCGATCTGGAGTGCGCCCCCGAGGGTGGACATCTATCAGGCGGCGTTTTGACCGGTCTGCCGGATATGTTGATCCTCGAACTGCTGCGGGCTGAGATATCCCAGCGCCGAATGTAGCCTTTGCTTGTTGTAGACCTCGTCAATGAAGTGAGAAAGATGCTCGGTGACGTCCTCGAAGGTTTCGAACGCCATCGGGTAAACGGCCTCGACCTTGAGTGTCTTCATGAAGCTTTCGGCCTTGGCGTTGTCATAGGGGTTCCCCTTGCGCCCCATCGATCCGAGCAGATCGGCGTCTGCCAGGACTTGTCGATAGGCCTCCGCCGCATAGTGGGCGGATTCAAGCGGTCGTCGCAACACCTGAACGAAGGAGGTTGCGATG
>NZ_LPVS01000198.1:0-998 GCF_014843905.1 Mesorhizobium silamurunense
TCGAAGTATGCCGACCACCTTCCCCTATATCGTCAGGCCCAGATCTACGCCCGCCAGGGCATCAATCTCGACCGTTCGACACTCGCCGACTGGGTGGGCAAGGCAGCTTTCCTGCTTCGCCCTGTGCATGAGCGGCTGTTCGAGCGGCTGAAGGCTTCAGACAAGCTCTTCGCGGACGAGACCACTGCGCCTGTGCTTGATCCGGGCCGGGGGCGGACCAAAACGGGGCAGTTGTTCGCCTATGCCCGAGATGACCGACCTTGGGGCGGAATGAACCTACCCGGCGTCGCCTATCTCTACGCTCCGGACCGCAAGGCTGAACAGCCGATCCGGCATCTTCAGGGCTTTGTCGGAACCCTGCAGGTCGACGGATACGCGGGCTACAAGGCGCTGGCCGAACGCAACGCCGTGAGTTTGGCCTTTTGCTGGTCGCACGTGCGTCGCCGCTTCTATGAGCTCGCGCAGTCCGGCCCCGCGCCGATCGCGACGGAGGCGCTCGCCCGCATCGCCCAACTCTACCGCATTGAGAGCGAGATCCGGGGTCGCTCCGCCGACGAACGCCGCGCCGTCCGCCAGGAGAGAAGCCGTCCCGTCATCAATGCCCTTGAGCCGTGGCTTAGGCAGCAACTCACCCTAATCAGCCAGAAGACCAAGCTGGCGGAAGCTATCCGCTACGCACTCTCGCGCTGGCAAGGTCTGACACGATTCCTCGACAACGGTACGATCGAGATCGACTCCAACGTCGTCGAGCGCGCCATCCGTCCCATTGCGCTGAACCGCAAGAATGCGCTCTTCGCCGGCTCCGACGGCGGCGCCGAGCACTGGGCAACGATCGCTTCGCTGATCGAGACATGCAAGCTCAACGGCGTCGAGCCTCATACCTATCTCGCTGACGTGATCGCCCGGATCGTCGCCGGCCATCCACAAAGCCAGATCGACGATCTGCTGCCTTGGGCCTACAGACCTATGCCGCTCAAGGCCGTGGCCTGAGAACAGCG
>NZ_LPVS01000197.1:0-1011 GCF_014843905.1 Mesorhizobium silamurunense
TCTACCTCACCACACGCGCCCATCCCGCGCAGCGGGTTCGTTCATCGGCCCAAAAGCACTCAGGCTACGGTTCTACAATTGGGATCGACTCGGGAACCTGGATTCGAACCGGGACTAGTCAGAGTCCGTGGATTCTCCAGCCAAATATTTGATGCTTATCGTGCAAAATCAAACGGTTGAGATAGGGTAGGGCGGTCGCCTGTGACGCGCCTCTCTACTAGCCGTTTCCCTTGATTTCCAACGGCTACAACAGACTATCGGCAACTCCACGCGACATGACTGCGACATGAAAAAGGCCCGGTAGCCGAAAACTGCCATCAATAGCCAATTGGGATCCACGGATCGGTGTCGTACCCTAGGTGATGGTCCAAGAAATTTGCGGCCTGATTTGACGGACGCGCAACAACCACCGTGCCTGTCGATTTGCAATCCAGTTTCGGTGCCGGCTTGCTGCTGCCAGCCTTCATATGAGCTGTAGAACACGAGGTTGCAGCCTGAGCGGTCGCCACCTTTTTCTTCTCTTTCGCAACAGCTGCTCCGGTGGCGGCCAATACCATTGCTACGCCAAAGACAACGAGTTTCATTGAAACGCCCTCAACCCTGCACAATCCGAAATGATTGCGCCTGCGTTAACGTTACGTCAACTACATGTTGTCCGCAACGACGGAGCATATTGCCGGTAAAAAAAGCCCGCCACCGTGAGGCGGCGGGCCGTCTGGACAATTTGTCCACTCGGTTCAGTTCACGCCCGCGTGCGGCCCCATGATGCGACGCGCCTCCTGCCTGCCTGGCTCCAGAGCGATCTCGACCATGGTCTCGGCGGTTATGATGAACTTCGCGACACATACACGCTCAGGACTGCCGTCAGCGGCGGCTGAAAAGGCGCTGTTGGGAGCTTGACGCGACACAAACGCAACATGGTCGCTGGTTCGCAGGGCTGTTAGGTTGCTAAGTGTTTGAATGCCCTTCCCGAGAGATGGGTGACAGTTCATTCCGGATAGATGGGTTACA
>NZ_LPVS01000199.1:0-1045 GCF_014843905.1 Mesorhizobium silamurunense
CTGATATCCAGCGCCTAGTCCGATTTATTTCCTGCAAGGCACGTGGCTTCGTGGCGGCGGGGGGTGGGTCCCTGGGCAGCGCCCATCTGGGCGTCTACAAGGCCTTCGTCGAGGCGGGCGGGCGCTTCGACTATCTCGGCGGGACGAGTTCCGGAGCGGCGATGATGGCCGGCTTCGCAAGAGGGTTGGACGCGGAGCAGATCGACCGCGGCACGCACAACGTATTTGTCAAGAGTCGGGCGTTTCGGCGCCCCACCTTGCCGCGTTTCGCGCTTCTAGATCACAAAGCCTTCGATCGAGCCCTTCGGGAGGAATACGGCGACGTTCTGATCGAAGATCTTTGGCTTCCGTTCTTTGCTCTTTCGACCAATCTGAGCAGCCGTCAGCCCCATGTCCACCGTCGTGGAAAACTCTGGCAAGCCGTTCGGGCATCCGGCTCGCTCCCGGGTGTCCTGCCGCCGTTCTTTACGGCTGACGGCGATATGTTGGTGGACGGCGCCATCATGAACAATTTGCCGCTGGAACAGATGAGGGAACTCAAGACCGGACCCAATGTCATCGTGAGCTTTGGGTCCAGTGGACCGCAAAAATACCACATCGACTATGACCGCATCCCCGGAAGATCGGAACTGGCGGTCGGACTGCTGAACCCTTTCGGCCGTGCCCGCTTGCCGCAGGTTCCGAGCATGCTTCAGGTTATTGCCGCGAGTATGCTGGCACACGGGCCGCAGGACATTACCGTCGGCGACGAGGATGTCTTGGTCTGTCCGCAGGTTTCGAGCACGATCGGCTTCATGGATTGGAGTCGGCATTCCGACTTGTTTTCGGACGCCTACGACCGCACGGCGCAATGGATCGAGGAACGTCTCCGCCAGAACGACTCAGGACTCCGGGCGGTGCTCGGTAACGCACATACTTAGCGCACCACAGCGCGATACCGGCAGCCCGAACATCAAAAGCGCGGCGATGAGCAAATGCACGGCAAGGGGGGCAGGTTCGTCAGGGTGGAAACCGGAAGTTCGACGCGAACCCAACAGAGAGCTCG
>NZ_LPVS01000202.1:0-1051 GCF_014843905.1 Mesorhizobium silamurunense
TTTCGTCGATTGATCGCCTGCGCCTGAATGCGCTGATCCGGGATCGCAATGCACCACAGAAGCACGTTTGGCGCGCCGAGATCATTCTGTTGAGCAGCGACGGCGTGGGGACCGTCGAGATCATGCGGCAAACCGGCAAGTCCAAGACCTGCGTGTGGCGCTGGCAGGAGCGCTTCGCCGCCGAAGGCTTCGAAGGACTGTTGCGCGACAAGACGCGGCCTTCGCGCATTGCGCCGCTCCGACCGGAAGTGGCCGAGCGCGTGGTGGCGCTGACATTGCAGGACCCGCCGGGCGAGACGACGCACTGGACCGCGGACATGATGGCGCAAGCGGCTGGCATCAGCGCCAGCGCTGTGCGTCGCATCTGGAAGGCGCACGGGCTGCAGCCCAACCGCTGGCGCCAGTTCAAGCTCTCCAACGATCCGCAGTTCGTCGACAAACTGCGCGACGTCGTCGGCCTTTATGTCGATCCACCGGCCCACGCCATCGTGCTGTCGGTCGACGAAAAGAGCCAGATCCAGGCGCTCGACCGCACCCAGCCCGGCCTGCCGATGAAAAAGGGAAGGCTCGGCACCATGACACATGACTACAAGCGCAACGGCACGACCACCCTGTTTGCCGCCCTCAACGTGCTCGACGGCACCGTTATCGGCAAGAACATGCAGCGCCATCGCCATCAGGAGTTCATCCGCTTCCTCAACGCCATCGAGGCGCAAGTTCCGGTCAGCAAGGCCGTCCACGTCGTCCTCGACAACTACGCCGCCCACAAGCACCCGAAGGTGCGCGCTTGGCTCGACCGCCATCAGCGCTTCACCTTCCACTTCACGCCGACCTCGTGCTCGTGGCTCAACGCGGTCGAGGGCTTCTTCGCAAAGCTGTCGAAGCGTCGCCTCAGGCGCGGCGTCTTCCACTCCGTCGTCGATCTCCAGGCCGCAATCAACCGCTTCCTCGAAGAACACAACCAGCAACCAAAGCCCTTCCATTGGACCGCCGACCCCGACAAGATCATTGCCGCCGTCAAACGTGGGCACCAAGTGTTAGATTCCATCCA
>NZ_LPVS01000201.1:0-1065 GCF_014843905.1 Mesorhizobium silamurunense
CAGCGGAGCCGAGAAGAAGGCTCTTGATGTTCATTTTCTGACCTCCAGTCAAAAGTTAAAAAACGGGTCTGGGTATTTTTTGCTGAAGGACAGCGTTCCCTGCCCCATCCCCACTTACCGAAAAAGATGCGCACCGCGCCGCTCCTTCGAACCAGACCTTTACCCAGGCGGCGGCGGCGTTCAACCACGATCGTATCGGCGAAAGCCCCATCCGGACGCTATCCCCGGACGTTGTTGCACAAATGACACGATTTGGCCTCACTCCGAAAGTTCTCATTAACCATTGAGGGCCGCGTGGCCGTGAATCCGGCCGAATCCGGCGATGGCTGGACACAAATGCGGCGCAGAGGCGAGTCGTCGCCCCCAGTTGCCGCCGCAGAATCGCCTCACGCGGAGCCAGGTCGGGTTGGTCTGCTGTTTTTTCAGCGATTCTGGCGCCGGCTTGTTGATTGTGCCTGCGCTTTTCTTTATCCAGCGGCGCGACGGAGAGGTGGCCGAGTGGTCGAAGGCGCTCCCCTGCTAAGGGAGTAGAGGTCAAAAGCTTCTCGTGGGTTCGAATCCCATCCTCTCCGCCACCCTACGCCCTGCGGGCTTCGGGTGGCAGGCCACCCGGAACCGCATTCGGGCGTAGGAGTGTCGCCCGAAGCTACGAAGTAGCGTAGGGGGACCATGTGGTACGTCTATTTCCTGCAGCTCGTTCCTGCAGCTCGACAACGGTGACGTTTATGTCGGGTCGACTAACGACCTCCGACGACGTTTCGAATCGCATCGATCAGGCTATGTGGCTTCGACCAAGGCTCATCTGCCTCTGGCGTTAAAGGCCTACATCGCGGTTGAAACCGAGACCAACGCACGCCAACTCGTGCGATATTTCAAGACCGGATCAGGCAAGGCCCTCGCGAAAAAGCGGTTTTGGCCGGTAAGGCCAGATTGATGACTTCAAGACCTATCTATTTGAAATTAAAATAAGAACAGCGCCGCGATCTAATTTTCATCGACCTCCGCTCTCGATTCTGACTGGAGGTCAGAAAATGAACATCAAGAGCCTTCTTCTCGGCTCCGCTG
>NZ_LPVS01000203.1:0-1089 GCF_014843905.1 Mesorhizobium silamurunense
TCTTCACCAAGTTGCCGCCCTGCCTGATCGGCATGGAGGCGTGCGGCACATCGCATCATTGGGCTCGAGAGTTGACGGAGGTCGGTCATGAAGTCCGCCTGATGCCACCGTCCTACGTGAAGCCCTATGTGAAGCGCGGAAAGAATGATGCGGTGGACGCGGAAGCGATTTGCGAGGCGGTAACACGCCCGACCATGCGTTTCGTCGTGATGAAGTCAGCCGAGCAGCAAGCGGCCCTATCGCTTCACCGCACCCGTAATCTTCTGGTCAAGCAACGTACGCAGCTGGTGAATATGATCCGCGGCCTGTTGGCCGAGTTCGGTATCGATATTCCCGAAGGTTTGGAGCGGGCGCTTAAGCTGGCGCGCCAGATAGCCGCGAAGAAATCCACATTGGACGTACCGGCAATGGCACTGCAGATTCTGTGTCTCCTGTGCGAGCAGGTGCTCGACACCCATGCCCGGCTCCAGACCATTGACCGGTCGATCCTTGCCCAGCAAAGAACGAATGAAGTGGCACGGCGTCTATCGACCATACCTGGCATTGGCCCGATCGGTGCCACTGCGTTGGCGGCCTCGGTTGCTGATCCGGGTCAGTTCCGCTCGGGTCGAGAGTTTGCCGCCTGGCTCGGGCTGACACCTTCGCAAAACTCGAGCGGCGGAAAGGACCGTCTCGGGCACATCACCAAGATGGGCGACCGGTACCTGAGAAAGCTCCTGGTGATCGGCGCGACCTCTCTGGTCCGACGGGCAAGGCATAAGCCCGAGGCTGCGGATCCGCGCCTCCTGGCGTTGCTCGCCAGGAAGCCAGCGCGCGTGGCGAGCGTAGCGATGGCAAACAAGATGGCCCGCGTGGTGTGGGCTATCATGACGCGCGGCGAAACCTATCAAGCGCGTCATGCTCCGAACCTTGCAGCGTAAGTTGCGCAGAAGACGAGACACTGAAGCAGAAATCAGATCGAGCCGATCAATCGGCTCCATGAGGTTGTAAGAGCGACGCGATGTGATGGCGAGACCGGTCAGGCCGGGAACAGGGATAACCCATGCGATGTCGGAGGCATCATAGCCTGCAAAGCAGATTGGGACCTTG
>NZ_LPVS01000207.1:0-1102 GCF_014843905.1 Mesorhizobium silamurunense
AGCGATCTGCTGCGCGAACTCTTCGAGACGACGGTGCGTCGTTGCATCGAAGAAGGTCTCGTCGGCAACGAGGGCTTCGCCGTCGATGCCAGCCTCATCAGGGCGGACGCGAACAAGCAGCGCTCTGCCGAGGGATCGGAGCAGGTCGACTGGGAGACGATGGCGGCGACACGCCGCTCGGTACAGGAGTATCTCGACACGTTGGACGATGCCGCGTGGGGTGCAGCGAGCGAGGTGAAGCCGAAGTTCATATCGAGGTCCGACCCGGCGGCTCAGTGGACGGGAGCGATGAAGGGGCATGCCTTCTTCGCCTACGCCACCAACTATCTGATCGACCTGGATCACGCCGTCATCGTGGACGTCGAGGCAAGCCGCGCCATACGCCAGGCGGAAGTCGGCGCGGCACGCACCATGATCGATCGCGCCCAGGATCGCTTCGGCCTCTATCCGGAACGCCTGGCCGCCGACAGCGCGTACGGCTCGGCCGAGATGTTGGGCTGGTTGGTGCACGAGCGCGGGATCGAGCCGCATATCCCGGTCTTCGACAAGTCGGAGCGTCGCGATGGGACCTTCGAGCGGGCAGAGTTCAGCTATGATCGCAAGCGCGATCTCTACACCTGTCCAGGCGGCAAGGAGCTCAGGCAGTATCGTCGGCGGTTCGCTTCACCCCGCGACGGTGTCGACGACGAGGGCTTCATGCGCTACCGCGCCAGCAAGCTCGACTGCGACGCCTGCGCCCTCAAGCCTCGATGCTGTCCGAACGGTCCAGCCCGCAAGATCCTACGCTCTATCCACGAGGGTGCGCGGGACATGGCCCGCGATATTGCCGCCACCGACGCCTATGTCACCTCGCGTCGCGAGAGGAAGAAGGTCGAGATGCTGTTTGCCCACCTCAAGCGCATCCTGAAGCTGGATCGCTTGCGACTACGAGGACCAAACGGTGCTCGAGACGAGTTCCATCTGGCAGCCACTGCCCAGAACCTCAGGAAACTCGCCAAGCTGATTCCGGTGCCGATGCCGAAACCGGCATGAGGCGGAAGGCGTCTGCTCACGACCTAACATCAGTCGATGTCGTGGCCGAGACGCGGCCGATTTTTTCAAC
>NZ_LPVS01000204.1:0-1127 GCF_014843905.1 Mesorhizobium silamurunense
TTGCCGGTCTTCTTCGTTGTGGCCATTGCGGCCGCAAACTCCATGTCGCCTACAGCGGCGAGAACGGGAGTTCGGGGCGTTATCATTGTCGCGGCGGCCAGCTCAACCATGGAGGCGCTCCATGCATCTCATTTGGCGGCATGCGGATTGATCGCGCCATCGGCGCCGAGGTGATCGAGCGCCTCCAACCATTCGGTGTCGAAGCAGCGATCAACGCCGTGGAGGCGCGGCGGATCGAGAACGCGGAGAAGCGGCGGCAAATCGAGCTCGCCCTTGAGCAAGCGCGCTACGAAGCCGCCCTCGCGCGGCGGCGATATGAGGCCGTCGATCCCAACAATCGCCTGGTGGCGGCTGAACTCGAGCACCGCTGGAATGAGCGCCTGCTTGCGGCGCGCGCGCTGGAAGATGAACGCAACGTGCTTGCAGCCGCTCCGCAATCATCGCTCTCCGCCACGGAACGAGACCGCCTGCTTGCGCTCGGAGCTGACGTCGAGCGGGCCTGGAACAGTTCTGGCGCGCCGCCAGCGACCCGCAAGCGGATTATTCGCACGTTGATCGACGAGATTGTTGTTCGCATCGAGGAAGATGCTCTCAATCTCGTCATTCGTTGGCAAGGCGGCGATCACACGCCTTTGCGCGTGCGCAAGAACCGCGCCGGCCAGCATCGGTGGGGAACCGACGCTGACGTAGTAGAACTCGTGGCCGTATTGGCTCGACAAATGCCGGATCAAGCAATCGCGGCGGTGCTCAACCGGGCTGGCAAGAAGACCGGCAAGGGCAATGGTTGGACCCGTTCCCGCGTGTGCTTCCTGCGCAATCACCGCCGCATTCCACCGTACCGAGAGGGCGAGCGTGCCGAACGAGGTGAAGTAACGCTCGAGGAGACGGCCAAAATCCTCAACGTCAGTGAAGCAACGGTCCGGCGAATGATCCAGGAGAAGCTTCTGGCGGCCCGTCAG
This sequence comes from Mesorhizobium silamurunense, assembly GCF_014843905.1. NCBI lineage: Bacteria > Pseudomonadati > Pseudomonadota > Alphaproteobacteria > Hyphomicrobiales > Phyllobacteriaceae > Mesorhizobium > Mesorhizobium silamurunense. The sequence goes on from NZ_LPVS01000204.1 coordinate 960, forward strand.
TATTGCAAAGGCGCGCCATGGGTGATCCAAAACAGAGACCTCGATCGTGAAGACCTGCAACGCATCGCTGATGCGCGACGTTCACGACGGACGCCGTCCGAGGATCCACGTCAAAATAGCTTGGCTTTATAAGGCGATAGCGAGATGAGCATTATGAATCGAGATCGG
>NZ_LPVS01000205.1:0-1202 GCF_014843905.1 Mesorhizobium silamurunense
GGCGGATTCAAGCGGTCGTCGCAACACCTGAACGAAGGAGGTTGCGATGGACATTCGAAAGCGACGGTCACACCGTTCTGGACGAGCGCCGCTGCCGTCACCGGGACGGCCGCCAGTAGCGGGACGATCTGAACTCCAGCGATTCTGGTTGGGGATCGCGCAAGGAATGACCAGCGAGGATGCTGCATTGGCGGCTGGTATGTCGCAGCCTGTCGGTACCAGATTGTTCCGACAGGCGGGCGGCATGGCACCAGCGATGTTCAGATCTTCGACCAAGCCGCCGTCCGGGCGGTACCTCTCGTTTGTGGAACGTGAGGAGATCGCACTACTTCGCATTCAGGGCCTTTCGAGACGCGAGATCGGACGCCAACTTGGCCGATCCGCCTCGACCATCTCCCGCGAGCTACGACGCAATGCCGCTACGCGCAGCGGTGGCCTGGAGTATCGTGCATCGACAGCCCAATGGCATGCGGATCGATCGGCCCGTCGGCCCAAGCCGACCAAGCTTGCGTTCAATGCAACCTTGCGCACTTATGTGGAGGAGAGACTCGCTGGCGTTGTCGTGGCCCCGAGCGGCGTTCTCGTTCATGGTCCCACCGTTCCGTGGAAGGGCCGCCGGCATGGCCCGCGAAAGGATCGGCGATGGGCCAAGGCCTGGAGCCCGGAGCAGATTGCCCGACGCTTGCCGATCGACTTCCCGGACGACAAGACGATGCGCATCAGCCATGAAGCCATCTATCAGGCCCTCTTCGTTCAGGGCCGCGGAGTGCTGCGCCGCGAGCTGACGGCCTGCTTGCGAACAGGACGTGTATTACGGGTCCCCAGGGCGCGCGTAGGTAGGCGAGGCAAGGGCTTTGTCTCACCGGAGATCATGATCAGTCAGCGTCCCGCCGAAGCGGCCGATCGAGCGGTGCCGGGACATTGGGAGGGAGACCTCATCCTTGGTCTTGGCAGCTCGGCGATCGGCACATTGGTCGAGCGCACGACGCGCTTCACGATGCTACTGCATCTTCCCCGGCTCGTGGGGCATGGCGAAGCTCCGCGCATGAAGAATGGCCCTGCTCTCGCAGGACACGGAGCTGAAGCCGTGCGTGACGCGATTACGCGCACCATCATCACCTTGCCCGAAGAGTTGCGTCGTTCGCTGACCTGGGATCAGGGAGCCGAAATGGCTCAGCATGATCGTCTCAAGATCGACGCGG
>NZ_LPVS01000206.1:0-1298 GCF_014843905.1 Mesorhizobium silamurunense
GTCGAAGCCTCTCAAGAGCGGCAAGACCGGCTTCTATTGGACGTGCCCATCTCGCTACCGAAAGCAGAAATGCCCGTGGCTGGCAGCAACGCTCGGCGAAAACCTTTCACAAGCCGAACTCGATGCCGCGGCCAAAATATGGAATGACCGGCTGGACGAATGGCTGGTTGACCGCAATCGGCCAACGCCGGCGGAGCCGAAAGAGCATTTCGCCTATGGCACGGTCGGTTGGCTATTGGACCACTATCAGACCACCGACGCCTTCAAGGAGCGCGTCAGCGAGCCGTCTAGGCCGGATTACCGGCGAATTTATAAGCGGGTGGCGGAATCGAGGTCCGCCAAGACGAAGAAACGATTCGCTGACTATCGGGTGATCGAGATCGGCGTAACGGCTGCGTTGGCGCTCTACCAGCAGTTCGTCGATACCGGCGCCATGCGGACCAGCGAAAAGGTGGCGACCTATTGCGAGACAGCCTGGGAGCGGATGCGCCCGCATTTTCCCACCATGTTCCGGCCGGACGTGCCCAACCCGTGGGTCGCCATTACCCTGAAACGTCGCGATAAGGCCAAGAAGGGCCACGCCGACCGCGAAACGACCTACAAATTTGCTTGGGGAGCGGTCGAGAAGGGCCGGCCCGAACTGGCAGCGGCCGCCGTGCTCGCCTTCGAATGGTTGATGCGGCCATCCTCGGTCGCCGCCGGCTTCGCTCAATGGACGAATTATCGGTCCGCCGCAAACCCCGACAAGATCAAGATCAGGCACCGGAAGAACGGCGGGGAGGTCGATCATCCGCTTGAGGCTGTTATCGACGGCCAACGGATCAAGCTTTACGCCGATGCTGAGGCGATCCTCGCCAAGGTGCCGCGGCGTGGCCTCTCGATCGTGACGAAGCCTGACAGCCAGCTTTTCGGCGACACTACCCTATTGCCCAAGGCGATACGCGAAATGGCCGCCGAATTGGGCATGGACGGCTTCACGCTCGATCAGGCGCGCCACGGCGGTATGACCGAGCTGGAGGAATCAGGGCTCACCGAAGGCCAGGGCAAAGCGATCTCGACGCACCGGACATCAGCATATCAGGTGTACGCCAAGGAGACGGAAAAGCGGGTGCTCGACGCCACCCTCAAGCGCTTCGGCCATTCTGAACCGCCGAAAAAGCGTGCAGAATCAATATCGAAAAAATCGGCAAAATAGGGTGGAAACGTGGGCCTGTTCAGAATGGCCCTTGTTTTTGCTAGAGCAGAATGGATTTGCAGTCCTCTGCGTAACCACTCCGCCACGAGGCCTTCCATGCTCC
>NZ_LPVS01000208.1:0-1298 GCF_014843905.1 Mesorhizobium silamurunense
ATGAGCGACCCGAGACATAGGTGACGAAACGTACCGGACACATGGGTAACACTTTTCGCTTTGCGGGAGGTGTTGATGCCGTGGAAGGAGTGTTCGGTGATGGACGAGCGGGTTCGTTTCGTCGGTCGTCTTCTTGACGGCGAAAGCATGAGCGATGTGTGCCGGGAGTTCGGCATCTCGCGCAAGACCGGCTACAAGATCTTCAACCGCTATCGGCAAGAGGGGCTTGAGGCGCTTTGCGATCGCTCGCGCCGGCCGGTGCGTTATGCCAACCAACTGCCGGACCCGATCGAGCGGATGATCGTGACGGCCAAGAAGGACAAACCGCACTGGGGCGCCAGGAAGATACGCGAGTTGCTGGTTCGCAAGCTGGACGGCGATGTGCGCATTCCGGCCAGGAGCACGGTGCATGCGGTGCTCGACCGCCATGGTCTGGTCGCCCATGCCCGCCGGCGGCCTCGCTTCAAGGCCGAGGGGACCGAGCTGTCGCAGGCGCTTTTGCCCAATGATCTGTGGTGCGTTGACTTCAAAGGCGAGTTCAAGCTCGGCAATGGCCACTATTGTTACCCGCTGACCGTCTCCGATCAGGCCTCGCGCTATCTGCTCGCCTGTGAAGCGCTTGAATCGACGAAGGAAGCGCCGGTTATCGAAGCCTTCGCGCGACTGTTCAAAGAGCGCGGCCTGCCCACCGCCATACGCTCCGACAACGGCCTGCCTTTCGCCTCGCCCAACGGCCTCTACAATCTATCCAGGCTCTCCGTCTTCTGGCTGAGGCTGGGTATTGCCATCGAGCGCATCCAACCCGGCAATCCACAGCAGAACGGCCGCCACGAGCGAATGCACCGCACGCTGAAGGCAGAGACAACCAGGCCGGCCGGCGCCAACATCCTTCAACAGCAGGCCAGGTTCGATGCCTTCCTCAAGGAATTCAACACCGAGCGGCCGCACGAGGCGCTCGACATGAAGGCGCCGGCGGACCTGTATGCGCGCTCCTCAAGAGCCTATGTCGGCTTGCAGGAGCTGCACTACCCTTTCCACGACCGCGACATTCTCGTCACCAACTGCGGTCGCATCTGCATGCATCGTAAGCGGATCAATATCTCGCACGTGCTCGCAGGCCAAAAGCTCGGCATCAAGGAAGTCGACGACGGCATTTGGCTCGTCTCCTTCATGCGCTATGATCTCGGCTATATCGATCTGGAACAAAGGACTTTGCAGACAATCGACAATCCGTTCGGCACGAGATTGTCACCCATGTCTTAGGTACAAACCGTTACCTATGTCTTCGGGCTGTACAC
>NZ_LPVS01000210.1:0-1323 GCF_014843905.1 Mesorhizobium silamurunense
GCGCGCCATCAGGTATCGACGTCTTGTCGAACTCCTTGCAGAACTTCGCTTCCATCGCGGCGCGGCCTTCCAGCAGGCGCGCATGCAGCGCGCTACCGAAGATCATGGCGTCGGTGTCCTTGTCTTCGCCGTAGAGATGATCGAACTGGGCTTCGTAGGGATCGACGGCGATGGCCTTGATGCGCGAGGAGCCCAGGGCATCGTCGGCGTGATACTCGTCATCCGGCATTCCGAAGTAGATGCCTGGGGCATGGCGAATTGGCATCTCGCTCATTCCGCAGCCTCCGCCGCCGGCTGATCGGCGCCGCGCACGCGGCCGTCCTCAATGACAATGGCACCAGGCCGGGACGACTCCACCGTCTCGATCCAGACCTGGAAGTCGTGCTCCTTTGCCATCTCGGCGATGATCTTCATCGCCGCGGTGCCGAGCAGCGCGCCGTCGCGTACCAGCATGATGCGCAACCGCGGGTTCGCCGCCATGGTCAGCGCGATCGAAGCGCGCAGTTGCTGCGCGCCGCTGGCCTGGTCGAGCGGATGACCATTGAGAAGCACGACGTCGTCGCCGAAGCCGATGCCTTCGACCGGCATCTTCGCCGCTGCGATGGCGTCCGCCTTCTTCTTGTCGATCGCCTCGATGTCCGTCGTGAGTAGCTTGACCTTGGCCTGTTGCTCGAGCGCCTGCGCCTCGAGGCTGGCGCGCTGGCGCTTCTTGGCGACGAGCGCATTGGTCTGGCGTGCCGCTTCTATCTTCGCGCGGACCGTCGACGGGTCGATAGGCTCTGGCAGCGGCTCTGCGTTGAGAAGACGGGTTTGCTCGACCTGGATCTCCCGGAACGTATCCTTCTGCTGCTGCTCCAGCACGTCGACCTGCCTCTGCAGTTCGATGATCCGATCAGCCCTGTCCTTGTTGGCCTGCTCCATGCCGGCGATATTCTGGCGCACCGCTTCGCGTGCCGCCTTCCGCCGCTCGATCTCGGCGTTGTGCTCGCCGGCTGCCTGCATCTCGCTGACGAGCGCTTCCTCGTCGACCAGATCAGCCGGCGTGTCCTCGGGAACGTCGATGCCCTTGGCCTGCGCCTCAAGATCGTTGGCGCGACGGCCGACAGCCGTGCGCTCGTCGAACACTGCCTTGCGCCGGCGCGCGGAATCCTCGAAATCGAAGCCCGTGACAAACGCCTTCAGCGTGTCAAACTGCTCCTTTGGCTTCTTGCGCGTGAACTCGAGCGGATCGAAGGTGAGCTCACCGACGATGGCATCGAGCATCTTCTGCGGTGATGGCGCGCGCATACCTTCCTCGTTCTCGATGACGAGCGTGCTGCTGAA
>NZ_LPVS01000209.1:0-1339 GCF_014843905.1 Mesorhizobium silamurunense
TTTTTTCAACATGGGGTAATGGGCAGCGGCTCTTCTCGGAGACCGTTAGGATCGGCTCCGTCATTTGAAGAGGAGACCGACCATGGAATATTTTGCAGGCTTGGACATCTCGATGGAAGAGACGCATGTGTGCGTTCTCGACCGTGAGGGAGCAGTCGTCCACGAAGCGAAGACGATGTCGACGGCCGAGGCGATCGTTGCATCGCTGGCGAAGGCACCGACTTGCCAGCGGGTTGTGTTCGAGACCGGCCGCATGGCGCCGATGCTCTATCACGGCTTGTTTGAGCGTGGCGTGCCCGTCGTGTGCATCGAGAGCCGCCAAGCCTATCAGGCGTTGAAGTCCCTTGCGACCCACAAGACCGACCGCAACGACGCCCGTGGCCTGGCCCATCTCGCCCGCACCGGCTTCTTCAAACCGACGCATGTGAAGTCGCTGCCGGCGCATGCTGTCCGTTCGCTCATCATCGCGCGCAAGAAGCTGGTCGGGCAGCGCGTCATGCTGGAGAACCAGATCCGCGGCCTCGCCGTGGTGTTCGGCGTCCGGCTGCCGCGGGCGCTCAGCCCCGCCTTCATCAAACAGGCATTGCAATCAAGTGAAGGGATCGACGGCCTGTCCGCCGCCATGCGAGGCCTCATCGGGGCGCGCGCCGCCGTGCTTTCGGCTGTCTCGGCAATCGACGCAGACTTGAAGAGGATGGCCAAGGCCTCGAATGCGTGCCGCCGGCTGATGACCATTCCCGGTGTCGGCAAACTCACCGCGCTCGCCTTCACAGCCGCCGTCGACGATCCCGAGCGCTTCCGGCGGTCCCGCGATATCGGCGCCTATCTCGGCCTCGTGCCGCGGCGCTATCAATCGGGCGAGGTCGATTACACCGGCAGCATCTCCAAATGCGGCGACCGGCGAACACGAACCCTGCTCTACGAAGCAGCTAATGTCATGCTGACGCGCTACAAAGCACCGCTGAAGCTGAGGGACTGGGCGCTGGCCATCGCGGCGAGGTCCACGATGCGCAAGGCGCGGGTCGCGCTCGCCCGCCGGCTCGCCATCATCATGCATGCCATGCTCCGGCATGGCACCGTGTTTAGGCCGGCATAACCGGCATCCGAAAGGAGACCGATACGAGTTCCCGAGCGGGAACGACGCCCGAGGGAGGGCATGGATGACGGCGCCGATTTTGTAGCAGCGGTCGATCCGATCGGCCGACAGCGATTTCAACCAAGCCGCACCATACCCAGCTGACCCCATCAAGTGCCGATGAGCACGTAGAGAACGCAGGCACCCAAAAGCGTCGACAATGCTCAAAACCGAGCCGCCGCCCCTTGACCCATTAGAGAACGA
>NZ_LPVS01000213.1:0-1342 GCF_014843905.1 Mesorhizobium silamurunense
CTCGACCGCAAGGAAGAGCGCGTCATGATCGTGGCATCGGCCGCCGGCGGCATGGAGATCGAGGATATTTCCGAAAAAAAACCGGATTCGATCATCCGCGCCACCGTCGACCCCGGTGTCGGCATGCAGGGCTTCCAGGCGCGCGAGATCGCCTTCGGCCTCGGGCTTGAAAGCAACCTGATCGGCAAGGCGACCGAAACCATCCTCGGCTGCTACCAGGTGTTCCGCGACTACGACGCCTCGATGCTGGAGATCAATCCGCTGGTGGTGACCCGCGACGGCAGCCTCGTCGCGCTCGACGCAAAAATGTCGTTCGACGAGAACGCGCTGTTCCGCCGCCCCGAGATTTCCGAGCTGCGCGACAAGAGCCAGGAAGACCCGCGCGAGACTTTCGCCAGCGACCGCGGCCTTTCCTATGTCGGCCTTGACGGCAACATCGGTTGCATCATCAACGGCGCCGGGCTGGCCATGGCGACGATGGACATGATCAAGATCGCCGGCGGCGAGCCGGCCAATTTCTTGGACATCGGCGGCGGCGCCTCGCCCGAGCGGGTGGCGAAATCCTTCCGCGCCGTGCTCGGCGACAGACAAGTCGAGACCATCCTGGTCAACATCTTCGCCGGCATCAACCGCTGCGACTGGGTCGCCGAAGGCGTCATCAAGGCGATCCGCGAGGTCGGCGTCGACGTGCCGCTGGTGGTGCGGCTCTCCGGCACCAAGGTCGAGGAAGGGCGCAAGATCCTGGCCGATTCCGGCGAGAAGGTGATCGTTGCCGACACGCTCGCCGAAGCCGCCGAGAAGGCCGTCGCCGCCTGGCGTGTCGCCACCAAGAACAAAAAAGCAGCCTGAGGGAGGGAAACATGGCAATCCTGCTCAACCGCAGCACACGCGTCATCGTCCAGGGTTTTACCGGCAAGATCGGCAGCTTCCATGCCGAAGACATGAAGCGCTACGGCACCAAGCTGGTCGGCGGCGTCACCCCCGGTAAGGGCGGCCAGAGCCATCTCGGCCTGCCGGTCTTCAACACCGTCAAGGGCGCGGTGCGCGAGACCCGCGCCGAGGCGAGCATCGTCTTCGTGCCGCCGCCGTTCGCCGCCGATTCGATCATGGAGGCGGCGGATGCCGGCATAAAGCTTTGCGTCTGCATCACCGACGGCATCCCCTCGCAGGACATGATGCAGGTCAAGCGCTATATGCGCCGCTACCGCTTCGAGGACCGCATGCGGCTGGTCGGGCCGAACTGCGCCGGCGTCATCACCCCCGGCCAGGCGCTGATGGGCATCATGCCGGGCAGCATCTATCTGCCAGGCCGCGTCGGCATCGTCGGCCGCTCCGGCACGCT
>NZ_LPVS01000212.1:0-1379 GCF_014843905.1 Mesorhizobium silamurunense
GTGCTGAAGCCCGGCGATATCGTCGTCATGGACATGTGTGGACGCCCCCGTTGGTGCAAGAGAATCTTTCGAAGAGCACGGAGCGTGGTCGGTGCTGACATGTGTCCGGCCTCTGTTGCGGCTGTCACATGCCGCGGGCCTGTATGGGAGTTCGCGGAGCGGGTCCAAAACAATCTGGCGCGCTCAAGGCGCGTATCCATGATCTGGTTTTCCCGATCCCGTCTCGTTGACCGTGGCGCCATACTCTCCTTTGGACCTTCTCACACCTTCAAGCCCAGCAGCGATATTGTCCCGCTACCGCCGGGCCCGATAAGTTCCCCCTTTCGCCATCAATGCCCACACGATGCGCGCCGTCTTGTTGGCCAGGGCGACGATCACCAGCATGGGCGGCTTGCGCTCAAGCATCCGCGAGAGCCAAGGATCCCCCGTCGATCCCTTCCGCATGGCCCAGCGCACGGCGGCGCTCGCCCCGATGATCAGCAGCCGACGCAGGGTTCGTTCACCCATCCGGGACGTCTCGCCGAGCTTCTGCTTGCCGCCTGAGGAGCGTTGCAGCGGCGTGAGGCCGAGCCACGCCGCAAAGTCTCGCCCCCTCTTGAAGGTTGTCGCGATGGAGCCAGAGCAGCAAGTGCCGTCGCGGTGATCGGCCCTATGCCGGGAATAGTCATTAATCGCCTGGCTTCTGCATCCTCCTTGGCACGCCGGGCGATCTCGCGGTCGAGCACGGCCACTCTCTCATCCAGCGCCCGCAGCTGTGCAACGAGCAGAGACAGGATCGGACGGGCAGCTTCGGGGATGGCGGTACCTTTGTCCTCAATCGCCGCGACAAGCTTGGCGGCATGGAAGAGACCCTGTGCAGCCACGAGTCCGAATTCGGCAAGATGGCCCCGTATCGCATTGATGGTCTGGGTCCGCTGACGAACCATAAGATCGCGAACGCGGAACACCATTGCCGCGGCCTGCTGCTCTTCGCTCTTTGCCGCTACGAACCGCATGGTAGGCCTCTGGGCTGCTTCGCAGATCGCCTCAGCGTCAGCGGCATCGTTCTTCTGCCGCTTCACGAAAGGCTTCACATATCCCGGAGCGATTAGCCGGGCATCGTGCCCAAGCTTCGCAATCTCCCGCGCCCAGTAATGACCGCCGGCGCAGGCCTCCATGGCCACCGTGCAAGCAGGCTGCGCGGCAAGAAACTTGAGCACCTGGTCACGACGCAGTTTCTTGCGGAAGGCCACGGCTCCCGATCCATCCGCGCCGTGCATCTGGAACACGTTCTTCGCCAGATCCAACCCGATTGTGCTAACTTCCAACATGGACGCCTCCGTTCAAGTGATGATCAACGACACCACTTTGGCACAGCGATGCCGTGAGGGGGCGTCCAC
>NZ_LPVS01000214.1:0-1403 GCF_014843905.1 Mesorhizobium silamurunense
GATGGGGTTGTCTAATCGCCGCTGGGACGTCAAGCATGTAATTGCGTCGAGACGACGCTGCCGGGTGCATGGTTGTCTTCGCGGTCGACATCAGTCGCCGCATGATGGAGCTTCGCGGGAGGAGCCTTCAATGTGGACGACGCACTTTGCTGAGTCAGCGGTGCAACCCCATCAGCGGAATGGCTCGGCTCACGTCCCCGGCAGGGACGTCTCAGGCGCTCAGATCCTGAACGCTATTCGCAAGATTTCATGCTGTGGCGCCTGCATTTCGATCAAAGAACTCACCGGTCTTGAGCATCGAATGCATTATCACCGCCAGTTTGCGCGCCACAGCCACGGCAGCTCGTTTAAAGCCAACCCTCTCCCGGAGCTTGAGGCCCCACGTGCGCAGGCTGCTGTCGATCGAGCTGCGTGTCAGGATGACGGCCGCAGCCTCATAGAGAAGTCCGCGCAAATGTCGATCGCCGCGTCGGGATATATGGCCGTCATAATCGACTTCTCCCGATTGGTAGCGGCGAGGTGTCAGGCCGATCCAAGCGGCAACAGAGCGGGACTTCTTGAAGTTGCCCGGATCTTCAATGGCAGTGGCGAAAGAGGTTGCGGTAATGGCGCCGATGCCGGGGATCGACATGAGTATGCGGCATGCTTGGCTTTGACGTGCATCTGCGACAAGCTGGCGCCCAAGCTCGGCGGCACGGATGCGAATGCTGCGCCAGGCTTCCAACATCGGTAGCACGACAGGAGCAAGCTCGCTCTGATCGATAAGAAGGCTCCGGACATTCTTTTCGAATGTAGTTCCCTTACCGGCGGGAACGAGCAAGCCGAACGTTTTCATGATCCCTCGGATCTGGTTGGAAAGCTCGACGGTGATCCGGACCAGCCGGGTGCGTGCTGCCACGAGCGTGCGGGTCAACATACTGTCGAAGCCTTTCACGCGCACCTCGCGAAAGAATCCTGCTTCAGCAAGACGCGCCAAACCATCGGCGTCATTCGCATCCGTCTTGTTCGCCGCCATATCGAGAGCGGCTTTGGCATGGCGCGCATCGATGCAGATGGCTGGCAATCCCTCGGCGCGCAGCGCATGATAGAACCAAACTGACAGCGGGCCGGTTTCGAACACGACGCGCTTTGCGGCCGGCGCCCGCTTGCGGACAAGCTCGGCAATGATCCTGGGATCAGATGCGCACTTCCCGCGCCAGATCCGTTCGCCTTCACGGCGGATCGACACTGCCGTCTCTTTCATCGACACGTCGAGACCGATATGTTCTTCCATGGCTGTTCTCCGTTGATGCTGGGCCCGGCGTCCAGTCGTGAGCCCGTATTTCATCTTATCGGGGAACAGCCACCCTCCAAGGCTATGATCGGTTCCAGGGCGCGTCGCTCCCGCGATTACCCCATGTGGA
>NZ_LPVS01000211.1:0-1433 GCF_014843905.1 Mesorhizobium silamurunense
CTGCGCTCAGCAGACGGACGCCATAAGCTCCGGTTCCCCGCGAGCGAAAGGGAGTTGGCACGCAATCGCGTCTATTCCCGCATAATGCGATAGACAGTTGCATCACCCTCCACACCTCGAAGAGGCGCGTCAAACGCCACGACCCGATGGCCGGCAAGCATTTCGCTAACCTCGGGCGCGGAATGGAGCGCTTCGGAAATGCAGACCTGACCGGCTTCTGCCAGGGACTGCACGCGCGCGGCGACATTCACTGTCTGGCCGAAATAGTCGAGGTTGTCGTTGAGCGTCACGGCGATCGACGGTCCACAGTGGGCGCCGATCTTGAGGATGATCCCCGGCCCGTCATGGTCGCCGTTGAAGCGATCGATTTCTTCAAAGATGTGGAGTGCAGCCGAAATCGCATCCGAGGGCTGCGAGAACGCAGCCATCACCGCATCCCCAATCGTCTTGACCACCGCTCCGCAATGTTGCTGAACCGCCGCGTTGACCAGAGCGAAATGCTCGCGGACCAAAGCATAGGCGTTGAGGTCGCCCAGACGCTCATACATGGCGGTCGAACCCTTGAGGTCGGTGAACAGGAAGGTGATCTGCCGGATACCGAGCCCCTCCTTTTCGTTGACACGTTCGGACCGGAAGAGCTGGCGGAAGGTTTGCCGCGCAAGCAGCGCTCCACCGGAGACATAAGGGTCGAAATCGAGCGCCGGCTTGGCAGTCAGCGCGACAAGCTCGGGCGGCCAGTTGATGACGAGCAGCGAACCACGCACCGGCCCTCTATTCGCTACCTCAATGACAATCGGACCAGGCGGCACAGCGGGCAATGCCGGCAAGAAGCGTTTGCCGTCATAATCGATTTTGAGACATGTCGGCGCCAACACCGGATCGCCCGATATCGGCACAGCGAATGCGGCCTGCGTCTGCACGTTGACGCCCGCAAGGGAGCCCGGTCCCAGCTCGGCGCGGAGTGTGGTGGTGGTGCCGGGCGGCAGAAACGTCATGCCCCGAACGAAGCCGCGCAGAACGTCAAGAAAGCGAACGTCTTGCCCCGGTAGCCGCCCGTCAGGTCCGAAGTGGAGCTTCCAGTGATAATCCTCGACCGAGAGCGACGCGGGATCGTGGTGCGGCAGGCCCCGTAACTTCGGCGATATCGAGAAGGTGACCTCGATGAAGTCGTCGAGGTCGGTGTCGCCCGATACGTCGCACAGGCCACAGACGTAATGGGTCTTCAGCGTCCGCAGGGCGCCGAAACTATCGAGCACCATCCCGGACTGGGGACAGAGCACATCCCAACTCATGTCGAACAAGCCACAGCGGGCGGCATGAAGGAAGAGATCGATTGCTTCAGGTTCGGCGATGGCGCGGTCGCGAGCAAAGGCCAGCGGATTAACGCGATAGAGCGAGTGGTCGTCGGCACTCCTGATCAGCGTCTCGAATTT
>NZ_LPVS01000215.1:0-1435 GCF_014843905.1 Mesorhizobium silamurunense
GTCGAAGCAGCGTCATACTGCCGGGTGTCCGGCGCATGAGGTTCGGATCACATATCGCTTTCATCCACGCGCGGGAGATTTCGTCACGGTGATCGGTGTCCGGCGGCATGCTGGCGCCGATCATTTTATTATCCGCCAACCCGATCGCACCTTGGCTCTGCTACCAGCCTGGATGACCAACCCGGCTGGATTGTCATGCGAACTTGTCCAGCATCCGAAGCTTCCGCTTGAGAAGCTCAGCGAACTCCACGCTTTGGTCAGCGCGCACGTAACCTGGCTCAGAGAGGATTCTCTCTCAACGCGAGGAGCCGCAGATGAAGGAGCAGAGACGCAGCCAAGGGGATTTATTCGAACCAACCACGTTGCCGGCGGAGCTTCCGCTCGGGGTGAGGACGACGCTGACGCCACTGCTCCAGCTTCTTCTGGTCGAAGCGGCAGCTCAGGGGACACGAGAGGAGAACGGAGACCGGATCGGCAAGGAGGACGGCAATGACCAAGATTACGTCTGAACACTTAGCTCGGAGCGCGTTCGTTTATGTGCGCCAGTCGACGACCGATCAGGTTCACAACAATCATGAGAGCCGTCGGCGCCAATATGCGCTCGCCGATCGTGCTCGCGCTTGTAATCGATGATGATCTCGGCCGCTCCGGCTCGGGGATCGCACGGCCAGGCTTCGAGAAGCTGCTGGCTGCAATCTGCGAGGGACGCGTGGGCGCCGTGGTTTCGATCGAGGCATCTCGGCTCGCCCGCAACGGACGAGATTGGCACACGCTCCTCGAGTTCTGCGGATTGGTCGATACGCTGATCGTCGATGAGGATGGCGTCTATGATCCCCGTCATCCGAACGATCGCCTCCTGCTCGGCAGCGAGATGGAGCTCTCCCTCTTCCGACAGCGATCGCTCGAGGCTTTGAAGCAGAAGGCGCGCAGAGGCGAGCTTTTTCTCACCGTCGCCGTCGGGTTCCTCAAGGTGCGGCATGACCGAATCGAGAAGGATCCCGATCGACGCATCCAGGAAGCAATCAAGCTCGTCTTCGCCAAATTTGCCGAGTTGCAGACCGTTCGGCAGGTCCATCTTTGGATGCGCCAGGAACGCCTACCGCTGCCGGCGATCGGATATGGCCCCGAGGGGCGAACCGTCACATGGAAGCTGCCCGTCTACAACACGCTTCACCACATGCTTACCAACCCAATCTACGCCGGCGCCTATGCGTTCGGGCGCACAGGTAGCCGCATCACGATCGCAGCCGGCCGCAAGAAGGTCGTCCGTGGCTTTCGACGCGAGCGTAGCGCCTGGGAGGCTTTGATCCTCGACCATCATGAAGGATATATTGAGTGGGCCGAGTTTGAGAGGAATCAGCGCCTGATCGCCGATAATGCCAATGGTCAGAGCTTCATGAGCCGCGGAGCCGTGCGCCGAGGAGAAGCCCTGCTT
>NZ_LPVS01000220.1:0-1535 GCF_014843905.1 Mesorhizobium silamurunense
TCTTACTGAGTCAGAAAGTCGCAGCTGCGGGGGGATTCGCGCTGATTGCGGATTTGTTAGGGTGCTGCTTCGTGATCAGGGAAGCGCCCCGCCATGCCCGACTGGACAGCCGAGAGTGAAGCCGCATTCGACGCCTATGTCGATGCCTTGATCGGGGTGATCGGCCATGCCGACCGAGCTGAGCCGCTGAAGGATTATTGCCTGGGACTTCTGATGCCGATGGAGCGCAAGAGCGTGGAGCCGTTGGCGGCCGTCACGGCGCCGTCGCGGGTGGCGGCCAAGCATCAGTCTCTGCTGCATTTCGTGGGACAGGCGCCGTGGTCGGACGCAGCCTTGCTGGCGCGGGTTCGCGACTGGGTTCTTCCACGGATCGAGCAGCGTGGACCGATCCGGGCGTGGATCGTCGACGACACGGGCTTTCCCAAGAAGGGCAAGCACTCGGTGGGCGTAGCGCGCCAGTATTGCGGCCAGTTGGGCAAGCAGGACAACTGTCAGATTGCGGTTAGCCTATCGATCGCCAATGACGCCGCCTCGCTTCCGATTGCCTATGAATTGTATCTCCCGCACAGCTGGGCGCAGGATCCGGAACAACGCAAGAAGGCCAAGATTCCGGCAGAGATCACGTTCCGGACCAAGCCGCAGATCGCGCTCGAGCAGATCAGGACGGCCAAGGCCGAGGGCGTCGCGCCCGGCGTGGTTCTGGCCGACGCCGGATATGGCGCCGACGGCGGTTTCCGCGCGGGCCTGTCCGAGCTCGATCTGACCTATGTTGTCGGCGTCCAGCCCACACTCAGCGTCTGGCGCCCAGGCGAGAGCCCGCTGCCGCCTAAGCCTTGGAGCGGAAGAGGCCGGCCGCCGTCTCGGGTCGGCCGAACCGACAATCACAAGCCGATCTCGGCCAAGGCCCTGGCCGAGGAGTTCGACGCCGAGACATGGCGCACAATCGCCTGGCGTGAAGGAACCAACACCGAGCTCAATTCCCGCTTCGCCGCCGTGCGCTTGCGGCCGGCATCCAGGGACTACAATCGGCCCGAGGCTCACGCCGAAGAGTGGCTCCTGATCGAGTGGCCTGAAGGCGAGGTCGAGCCGAGCAAGTATTGGCTCTCCACCTTGCCGGCCGATGCTACGATCACCCAGTTGGTCGACGCCGCCAAGCTGCGTTGGCGCATCGAGCGAGACTATCAGGAACTCAAGCAGGAGCTCGGACTGGGCCACTACGAAGGCCGAGGGTGGCGGGGCTTCCACCACCACGCCAGCCTCTGTATCGCCGCTTATGGCTTCTTGGTCTCTCTGAGGGAGACGATTCCCCCCTCAACTCCAACTCGCGCCCAGGGCCGCCAAACACCTGGTCTTCCCAACGGTTATCGACCCCGCGGATCCTCCGATCCGACCAGAGCGGCACGTTCCGACCTCGATCCCAACCCTCAGGCGACGCCTGACTGTGGCCCTGGCCAGCCGTCTGCAACGATGTCCGTGCTGCATAAGGCCAATGGACAGTCCCCGTCAGGCTCGCAATTTATGACGCAGTAAGACTA
>NZ_LPVS01000219.1:0-1549 GCF_014843905.1 Mesorhizobium silamurunense
CTAGCAGGCTGTTGAAAAAGTGGCTCGCAGCGAGGCTGTGAGCGTGATTCAGTGTCTCCGGAGAGATTCGGAGAACGAGGCATGCGCGGCGGAGACGAACGGTCTGGCGAACTGTTCAGTTATGTTGATCTCGAGGCTCGGGTGCGGCGCGATCATCCGTTGCGCCGCATTCGGGCGATTGTGAACGAGGCGCTGGCAGCGTTGGAGCGGGACTTGGCGGCGCTGTATTCGCCGATGGGGCGGCCTTCGATCCCGCCGGAAAAGCTGCTGCGAGCGATGCTGCTACAGGCGTTCTACTCGATCCGCTCGGAGCGGCTTTTGATGGAGCGGCTGGAATACGACCTTCTGTTCCGCTGGTTCGTCGGCATCGGCGTCGATGACGCGGCCTGGGACCATTCGGTGTTCTCAAAAAACCGCGACCGGTTGCTGGAAGGTGATATCGCGGCGAAATTCTTAGGCGCAGTGCTGGCGCAGCCTAGTGTGAAGAAGCTTCTGTCGACCGACCACTTCTCGGTCGATGGCACACTGATCGAGGCGTGGGCATCGATGAAGAGCGTCAAACCGAAGGACGGCCCAAGCGGTGGTCATGGCGAGCCGCCGGCTGAAGGGGGCGGGCGAAACGCGGAAGCGGACTTCCATGGCCACAAGCGCTCCAACGACACACATGCCTCGACCACCGATCCGGATGCCCGGCTCTATCGCAAGGGCAAAGGCAAGGAGGCCAAGCTGTGCTTTATGGGACATGGCTTGATGGAGAACCGCCACGGCCTGCTGGTCGACGCCTGCCTGACACTGGCCGACGGACATGCTGAGCGGGTGGCCGCACTGCACATGATCGAACCTCGAGCGGAGCGGCCACAGGCGATCACGCTCGGCGCCGACAAGGCCTACGACGCGGAAGACTTCGTCAATGAGCTGCGCTCGATGAGGGTGACGCCGCATGTAGCGCAGAACACGAGCGGTCGCAGTTCCGCGATCGACGGGCGCACGACGCGGCATGGCGGCTATGCCGTCAGCCAGCGCATCAGGAAGCGCATCGAAGAGGCATTCGGTTGGATCAAGGTCGTAGCCGGCCAGCACAAGACCAGGTTCCGCGGTCGCGACCGTGTCGGATGGGCCTTCACCTTCGCAGCCGCTGCCTACAATCTGGTGCGACTGCCAAAGCTCATGGCGGAGACCGGCTGATGGCCAAGGCTCCCGGCTTTGCCAAGGCCTTTGCCGGCCGCTGGCGCATCGTCGAGATGGATGTTTGGGATAACGACTTCCTCGATCTCGTCGAGGAAGCGCATCTGACATTCAAAGGCTCGGCGGATGGCGAGATCGCCTTCGGCGCACTCAAGGGCTTCCTCGATGTCCGATATGGCACCCGCGATGGCTCAGCCTGCGCGGAATTCTCATGGGAGGGGCATGATGAGAACGACCCAGCCTGTGGCCGCGGCTGGGTTGTCTTTGGAACTGCAGGCCGCCTCGTCGGCCACTTCTACATCCACAACACCGACGATTCAGGCTTCGTTTGCGAAAGAGCCTGACTTCTTCAACAGCCTGCTAG
>NZ_LPVS01000216.1:0-1566 GCF_014843905.1 Mesorhizobium silamurunense
CGTGGCCCGCATCGACTTCATTGCCGTTGGGCTGGCCGCAGGCGTGTAACCACAGAAGAACTCGTCTCGCCGTGTGTTCGCCACGCGTCGCGGCCGGAACTGATACCCGAGGAAGTCGAACACGACATTCGGGTATTCCCCCCTGCGCCTTTGGTCTTTGCAGTAGACGATTTTGGTCTTTGTCGGATGCATTTGAAGCCCGCATGCTGCCAGTCGAGCACCAAGCTCCGCCTTGAGGGCTTCTGCCTGCTGCTCATTCCGGCAATGCACAAGGCCATCGTCCGCATATCGACACCATGGAAGGTCAGGATGCGTCCGGGTCATCCACAGATCAAATGCATAGTGCATGAAGAGATTCGACAAGATCGGGCTAACAACGCCCCCTTGCGGGGTACCGCGTGTGCGCTCGACGACTTCCCCGTTCTTCTCCATCGGCGCTGCCAGCCATCTTTCGATGTAGAGCAGAGCCCATTTGCATGTGACGTGCTTTCTGACCGCCTTCAGCAGGAGATCGTGCGGAAGATTGTCAAACAGCCCTTTGACGTCGAATTCCAGAACCCAGTCATGCTTCCAGCATCGCTGACGCGTGACGCCAACTGCATCCAGAGCCGATTTTCCCGGCCTGTAGCCGTAGGAGTCTGGAAGAAAGAGGATATCCAAATCCGGCTCAATCATCTGCTTGACTACCATCTGTGCGATCCGATCGCTGACGGTGGGCACACCCAAAACCCTTTCGCCCCCACTCTTCTTCGGAATGGAGACAGCGCGAACCGGCGGTGGGAAGTACGTCCCTGAGGACATCCGATTCCAGACCTTGTAGAGGTTTCCTGCAAGGTCCTTCTCGAACATCTCCAGGGTCTGCCCGTCCACCCCGGCTGCGCCCTGGTTGGCTTTGACCGCTTTGTAAGCTTCGTACACTTGTCGTTTCGCAATTCGAAACGGCTTGTCTGTCGTATCTTCTGAAGTCATCCTGTTTCCAGTTGTTCCAAACAATACGACCACCTGATCCGACCCCTTTGCTCCGGCCCCATTACAGGGCCTTCAGCGCTCATACGGGCCGGTCCGCCCCAGTCTCCTGCATCGGTACTCTCGCCTTGCGGTTTGGCCCGCTTGAGCTTCTCCCTTTGCATCAGGAGCCTGGTTCCTGCAGTTCCGCGCGAATGCCTGTGTCCGACTCACGCCCCCTCAACGCCGGTCGCCGCCCGCCCTGTCATCAGGCACCCGGCGGACTTGTCCCAGGACGACGAGACGGTCCTGGTTTCGGCGACACTTACGTTCATAACGACGCGTCTTCGAAGGGTTCACTTTCGTTCGTCTTTCGGACACCCACCTGCTCGGATCTCGTCCGAACTTTTCATCCAACGCTCACCACCACGGCTCTTTACCGCAGCAGCTTGGACTGGTTTGAGACCTGCTCCTGAAAGCCGATCTCGGAGGGCCGTCCCCCATCATTCACGCAGCTTTACACTACGGTCTTAGTTCATATTGAACTCCTTCCGCTGCTCTGCAGCACACTCTCGTCGATGAAGACCAGGCACTGGGGATCGAGGCCAGCCTGCCAGGATC
>NZ_LPVS01000217.1:0-1725 GCF_014843905.1 Mesorhizobium silamurunense
CCCGCGCCCTCCCGCGCGAGCGGGTTCGTTCAGTGGCAGCAAAGCGGACGATACGCTCCTAGTGATCAAGCGTCCGCATCGGGTCATTCTCGTCGGTCGCGGCCTGTCTGTTCACGTCCGGTCACGAAGCAATCCTGGACATCTGAGTTCACCGTTGGTGATGCACATCGCAGCGACAGTAAGCACCTTTGCGCTTGCCTTGAAGGCATTCTATTTTGGAGAGTAGTAGCCGCTCGTGGGCACAGAATGTCGGTACTGCCTTTCTCAAGAATTTACGCGCCGCTCAACGCGCTGCTGGCTGCGACTGGGCTTGTGGCGGTGGCTACGCTCACGACACCGGACCTGTCCGGACGAAGCAGACTGGCTCTGGCTGCCGTGCTCGCGGTCATTTGGGGCGCCTATCTTCTGCAACTGGTCGGGACGCTGCTCAAGCGCCGGGCGGGAGACGTTCGGGACAGGGCGCCGGCAATCGCCATTGATGTGCTCGCGGTTTTGGTTCCACTCACCGCATTTCTGCTCGTCGGCACGCCCGACCGGAGCCTCTACTGCGCTGTCTGGCTGCTGAAACCGCTGCGCGACTCGACTTTCTTCCCGCTGCTGGGCAGGGTCCTGACCAACGAAGCGCGCAACCTGATCGGCGTCACCACGGTCTTCGGCATCGTTCTGTTCGGTGTCGCGCTCGCGGCCTATGTGATCGAGCGCGACATCCAACCGGAAAAGTTCGGCAGCATCCCGCAGGCAATGTGGTGGGCGGTGGTCACGCTGTCCACCACCGGCTATGGCGATGCTATTCCGCAAAGCTTCGCCGGCCGCGTCCTTGCCGGGGCGGTCATGATGAGTGGCATCGGCATTTTCGCGCTCTGGGCAGGCATTCTTGCCACCGGCTTCTATCAAGAAGTCCGTCGCGGGGATTTCGTCCGTAATTGGCAATTGGTCGCCGCCGTGCCGTTGTTTCAGAAGCTCGGCCCGGCCGTGCTGGTCGAGATCGTGCGCGCGTTAAGACCTCGCACCGTGCCGGCGGGCGCCGTGATCTGCCGCATTGGTGAGCCCGGTGATCGGATGTTCTTCGTCGTGGAGGGGCGCGTCAGCGTCGCGACGCCGAACCCAGTGGAGCTTGGCCCTGGCGCCTTCTTCGGTGAGATGGCGCTCATCAGCGGCGAACCGCGTATCGCGACCGTCAGCGCTGCAACGGTGGTCTCACTCCTGTCGCTGCACTCGGCGGATTTCCAGATACTGTGCAGCAGCAGCCCGGAGATCGCGGAAATCATCCGCAAGACCGCGCTCGAGCGGCGCGGCGCGGCACCGACGGCTTGACCGTACTAAAGCGCTCGCGCTGGAACGGATTCAGGCGACGCGCTTTAAGTCTTTGTTTTTATGTATGTCGTTTTCGCAAAACCGCTGCGCACTTTTGCGCGACATGCATGAGGTGTGCAGGTCCCGGACCGTCGTGGTGTATCATCGCGGCCCCAAGATCGTCGCAAGACCGGCGTTCCTCTGTTCCCGTAATGTTCTTGCCTAAATCCGAAATCTATGGTTGTCTTGGGCCGACATCACCCGCGGTCCGACCAAAGGCCGAGGTGAGCCTGCATCCGGGGGCTTGAGAAAAAATGGTGGCGCGGGTTCGCACGGTGGCTTTCCAGGGCATCGAGGCCGTGCCGGTCGATGTCCAGGTGATGATTGCGTGTTTCAGTAAGTCCCGGACACCGGTTTCAGTAAGTCGCGGAC
>NZ_LPVS01000218.1:0-1729 GCF_014843905.1 Mesorhizobium silamurunense
CGCTGCGGAGAACTCCGGCACAGTCGGATAGATGGTGTACCAAGGCAGGCGGGCCTCGCGATATTTTGTCAGG
Source organism: Mesorhizobium silamurunense (assembly GCF_014843905.1). Taxonomy (NCBI): domain Bacteria; kingdom Pseudomonadati; phylum Pseudomonadota; class Alphaproteobacteria; order Hyphomicrobiales; family Phyllobacteriaceae; genus Mesorhizobium; species Mesorhizobium silamurunense. Next base: position 74 of record NZ_LPVS01000218.1, read on the forward strand.
ATTGAGGTCTGCAACAGTTACCATCCCATGTTGATAACCATCATCCTTACCGCTGCGCTCTCCTGTGTCTCTGCGCTATGTCAATCCGTTCGCTTTCAGCGCGAAATTTGTATTTCGCCAACGCCATTGCTGACGCGGGCGATGTTACGCTAATCGCCGATCAGTCTCGGGTGGATGGCGAGGGTATGAACGCCTGGCTGTCAGCAACAAGCGCCATCGGCTTCCCGCCGAGATCATCGCGCACACCGTTTGGTTTTCGCCGGCAAGCTCGTCGCCTTCCGGCTGACCGACAAGGACGGCGTCTTCGATGCCTACTTCCGCCACCGGGCGGCGTGTCCAGGATCGCCGCCATCTCGGCCGAATTGAGGATCGAGACCCAGCCCATGCCCTTGCCCGGTTGTGCGGTCGGCGAAGACGGCAAAAAAACTGGCAAGGCGCCTCGGTCAGGCCGGCAAGCTTCAGGCGCACATAGAGTGCTGCGCGTTCGCCCGCGAAAGATGCCAGCGCTTCCGCGTTGCAGCGCTCGAAGCAGGCCCTGACGGCGTTGCGGCGCGACGAAACGCCAGGGCTGGCTCAGTCCGACGGAGGGCGCGATACTGGCGAGGTCGAGCAGCCGCTCGAGCGCGCCTTCGGGAAGCGGCGCCGGCTTCAATCGCCTGACGTCCCGGCGCCACTGGAAGAGGTTGACCAGCCGAGCACGAAAATCGTCCGGGAATTCTGGGCCTGACGTCATGATGGCGCGCTGCCCTTCGTTGTGACTGTCCGGTTTCACGGGGACCTCCTCTTGCCCCGTATAGGGCGCCGGTGAGGCGCCTTAAGTGACGCCTGTGCGACCGCGCTGTCGCATTTCGTCGGCGACCGCCGAAAACGCCCGCTACATCCGATCTCCCCGGCAAGGGGTAGATTGGCAGCTCAACGCATCACGCCGTACCAATCGCGCCGAGAATTCGCATGCGCTGCTGCAAAAACAGAACGGGCCATGCACGGCTTCCGATTCAGAGGCTTTTTACAACGGTCCGTGTAAATCTTCTGAGGCTTGCGAAATCAATTTGTCCGGACTGACTGGCAAGCTGGTGCACGGGACCATGACCACCTTCGAAGAGGCGAGGCGTGGCCGCCCTAACGATGACGCTTACGGCCTGGGCATGCTCCAAGAGCCGGACGCCCGACCTTCGCTCGTGAATATGTCGGCGTCAGTGGGCGTCTCACCTGACTACAGAGGCGGTGCCGCCGCATGATGTCTCAATCTCGAGGTTTCATGGCAACCAAAAACTGTCGCTGTTCACCGAAATTGTCGGCAATCGGCCAAACGAACCACATCCGAAACGTTTGCGTTTCGTGCTCAGTTTGTCCCTCAAAGCAAAAAAGAAGGAAGCGCGACGAAGGTGCGCCGGCAACTTGAGTGTCAGCGTGCGGCGACGTCTTCAGGATGGCACGTCACTTGCTCAGTCAACTTTGGAAGCCGTTGTGACGGTCTGCCCCCACAACAAGCGGAGATGACTATGGCGATTGGCTCAGACGTGGTGAGTTACCCAGAGCCACTGAAGACTTTGACTGAAGGGCTGCGTCGAGACGCAGCGCGCCAGAATAACATTAAGGGTCTTGTTCTCGGCTCAGTTGCGGCCCTGATCGCAGTTTCCGGTGCTCGCGCCGCCG
>NZ_LPVS01000221.1:0-1762 GCF_014843905.1 Mesorhizobium silamurunense
CGCCCATGGGCGTTGATCGCGGACATACGTCCAGATCCTGCCTTTCTTTACGCCTTTCCCCAGCCCTTTGTCCTGCATGGAGCGATCCAGCACCCGGATCGGGGTATCGTCGGCATGGAGAAGGTCGCTGGCCATGATCACGGTTCCGATCCGCTCGATCAGGGGCTGAAGCACCTGCATGGCGCGACCGCACCAATCGACCAGCGTGCTGTCGGGGATGTCGGCACCCATGCGGGCGAAGATTTCGTGAAGGCGATACAGTGGCAGGTGATCGTCGAACTTCGAGACCAGGATGTAAGCCAGAAGGCCGGCGCCCGCCATGCTGGCTGGTATCGGACGGCTGGGCGCAGGCAACTGCACCATCTTTTCGCAGCAGCGGCAGGATTTCTTCAACCGGGCGACCTCGATGACCTTCATCTGCGCGGCGATCATGTCGAGGATTTCGCTTACGTCTTCGCCCACAAGACGTAGTTCGCCGCCACAGGCGGGGCAGCAGGCGCCGGGATCGAGTTCCCTGCGCTCGCGAACTGCCTTGTGCGATACGCGCGGACGACGGCGCGTGATCCTTTCAGGCGCGTTCGTCATAGGCGCGACAGACGCTGCCTCGTCGGCCTCATTGATTGGCCCGGCATTGCTCTCCGCCGCGGCGATCAAAAGATCCTCCAGCGCCAGTTCCAGCTGCTGGATTTCCCGCTCGATCTTTTCCGAAGACTTGCCGAAGACCTGTTTCTTCAGCCGGGCAATGCGCAGCCGCAAGGCCTGGATCAACTGGTCATGCGCCTGCAACGTCGCCGACATCTTCGCATTTTCCGCCTGCAAGGCGGCGATCATCGCCTTCAGAAAGGCGGGATCGTCTGGAAGATTTTCGGCGACATTCGACATGCACCTGACTACCATAAGTCAGGGCGAGTAACCATAAAAACCATTAGATTCAGAGAGATAAATCACCCGACACGCGCCGGCGGCGCACCCCAATTGGGGCGTCGCCAGTCAATTCCTTCCCATAACATCGCCATTTGCGCTGACGTCAGCCGGGCCGTCCCGTCGGCCGCCGACGGCCACGGAAAGCGACCTTTCTGCAAGACCTTGTAATAAAGACAGAACCCCTGGCCATCAAAATAAAGTAGCTTCAAACGGTCGCCACGCCTTCCCCGAAAGGCGAAGACCGCGCCTCCCGTCGGCTTCTGGCGCAACACATCCTGCGTCAGTGCAGCCAAACCCTCGATCCCTTTGCGCATGTCCGTGAACCCGCAGGCAAGGTACACCCGAACCCCAGTTCCCGGTCCGATCATGCTGCCTCAACCGCATGGATAAGCCGAGTCAGAGTGGCTGTATCGATCTCTCTGTCAAAGCGCAGGTTCCGCCCACAGCATAGTTGCAATTCGACCAGCGCTGAGAATCTGTCGGTGCCTTTGCCCATACGGGGTTCGCTCTGCGCCACGGGCATGTCCACGGGAAGGAACATGGGACCCGCCGACGGCAACAGAAGCCCCTTCCTCCTCAGTTCTCGCCGCCAGGTGTAAATCTGTTGCCGCGTCACATCATGCCGGTCGGCAACCTCAGTTACAGTCGCCCCCTCAATTCCAACCGACATGACGATGTCGAGCTTCTTCTTATCACCCCAGCGACGACGCCGTTCCGCACCAAGAATCTCGACACGCATCGCAAACCTCGCACAAGACACGTCGCAAACGACGTCGTTAAACACGTGTCATAGGCCATCACGACGATGTCAGGCAGGCGGTGACAATCGGGCGGTTAC
>NZ_LPVS01000222.1:0-2719 GCF_014843905.1 Mesorhizobium silamurunense
CCGACAAATCGGGAATCCCCTCCGATTCCGTCAAATCTTGAACCGCTCTAGATCTTAGCCGGCAGCCCAAGCCGCATCCGCAGTCGCCGCAATGCCCTTGAAAATACATCGAGGTCATTGGCGGCGCGGGCAAGCGTGAGCGCTCCCTGGATGGCGGCGACGGTTTCCTCGGCAAGCTCGCAGGCCTCGCCCGGTCGGTGCCCAGATCGCGCGAGCGCTTCGGCGAGATGCGTGATCCATCGGCCGAAATAATCTCTTATCTGGCCGCCGAAGAGGTCGCGGGATTCATCCAGAGCGAAAGCGCCGACGAGGCAAACCCGGCGCCCCGAGCGGAAGTAGCTGTCGGTCGCCTCGAGCATCTGCTCGATCCCGGCCTGCGGATCGGCGTTGTCGCGCAGAGGTGCAAAGACATTGTCCTCGAACCAGCCATCGATATGGGCAATGACGGCTCTCGCCATCTCCTCCTTGCCGCCGGGAAAGAAGTGGTAGAGGCTTCCCTTGCCGAGCCCCGTCGCCGCGCCGATCAAGGCCAGGCTGGCGCCCTCATAGCCATGCTCGCGGAAAACTTCCGCAACGATCCCCAGCAACTGGTCGCGATCTGGAGCGATGCGCCGCACCGGCCTTAGAGCCCGAGTTCCGAAAGGCCGGGATGGTCGTCCGGCCGGCGGCCGAGCGGCCAGTGGTACTTTCGTTCGCTTGCGGCGATCGGCAGGTCGTTGATGCTCGCAACACGGCGCCGCATAAGCCCGGCTTCGTCGAATTCCCAATTCTCGTTGCCGTAGGAGCGGAACCAGTGGCCGCTGTCGTCGTGCCATTCATAGGCGAAGCGCACAGCGATGCGGTTGTCGTTCCAGGTCCAGACCTCCTTGATCAGGCGATAATCCAGCTCGCGCGCCCACTTGCGCTTCAGGAAGCCAACGATCTCGCCGCGGCCTGAAACGAACTCGGCCCGGTTCCGCCAGATGCTGTCCTCGGTATAGGCGAGTGAAACCCGCTCCGGGTCGCGGCTGTTCCAGGCATCCTCCGCGAGCCGCGCCTTCTGCGCTGCTGTTTCGGCCGTGAAAGGCGGCAATGGCGGGCGGCTCATGAAAATCTCCTGTCGCTTTCGATCATCGACAAGCGACATTGTACCGGACGGTACAATGAGTCAATTGCGAGACTGATGATGCAGACAGAGGCTATTGCTTCGTCGCCAGTCCCTTCAGCCGGTACAGCGCCTCCAGCGCCTCCCGCGGCGTCATCTCATCGGGGTTGATCGCAACCAGCGCCTCGCCGAGCGCGTCGCCCTTCACCGGTTTCGGCGCCTCCCGCTTCACCGCCACTGAAAACAGCGGCAGGTCGTCGACGAGCCGATTGGTCTTACCCGAGACCTCGCCTTCCTCGAGCTGGTGCAGCACTTCCTTGGCACGCGCCACCACCGCTTCCGGCAGGCCGGCGAGCCGCGCCACCTGGACGCCGTAGGAGCGGTCGGCCGCACCCTTGCCGACCTCGTGCAGGAAGACGACGTCGCCTTCCCATTCCTTGACCCGCATGGTGACGTTGGAGAGCCGCGACAGCTTGCCGGCCAGCGCCGTCATCTCGTGGAAATGTGTGGCGAAGATCGCCCGGCAGCGGTTCTTCTCGTGCAGGTACTCGACCGCCGCCCAGGCGATCGACAACCCGTCGAAAGTCGCGGTGCCGCGGCCGATCTCGTCGAGGATGACGAGCGCCCGCTCGCCGGCCTGGTTGAGGATCGCCGCCGTCTCGACCATCTCGACCATGAAGGTCGAGCGGCCGCGCGCCAGATCGTCCGAGGCACCGACGCGCGAGAACAGCCGGTCGACGACACCGATATGGGCAATCTCAGCCGGAACGAAGGAGCCGGTCTGGGCCAGGATGGCGATCAGCGCGTTTTGCCTGAGGAACGTCGACTTGCCGCCCATATTGGGACCGGTGAGCAGCCAGATGGCGCCGGCCTTTGCCCCGGCCTCAGGCGAGAGGTCGCAGTCATTGGCGACGAACGGGCCTTCGCCCGAGCGCCTGAGCGCCTGTTCGACCACCGGGTGCCGCCCACCGGAAATCTCGAAGGCGAGGCTGGAATCGACCGCCGGTCGGCACCAGCCCTCGCTTTCGGAAAGCAGCGCCAGCGCTGACGACACGTCGAGCACGGCGAGCGCGTTGGCGCCGGCGCGGATGCCGTCGGCCTCGCCGACCACCTCCGCCGTCAGCCGGTCGAAGGCGGCGAGCTCGATGCTGAGCGCCCGGTCGGCGGCGTTGGCGATCTTCGATTCCAGCTCCGCCAGTTCCGTCGTGGTGAAGCGCATGGCGTTGGCCATGGTCTGGCGGTGGATGAAGCGCGCCTTCGCCGCATCGCTGCCGGTCATCACGCCATGGTGGTTGGCGGTGACCTCGATATAGTAGCCCAGCACATTGTTGTGCCGGATCTTCAACGAGCGGATGCCGGTCTCCTCGATCAGCGAGCGCTCCAGCCCGGCGATCACTTTTCGCGACTCGTCGCGCAGCGCCCGCATCTCGTCGAGTTCGGCATGATAGCTCGACCGCACGAAGCCGCCGTCGCGCTTGATGAGCGGCAATTCGTCGTCGAGCGCTTCGCTGAGGTGGCGGGCGAGCGCTTCGGGCAAGGCATTGATCGCCGCCAGCGCCGCGGTGAGTTCAGCGGGCAGGGCCGTCGTCGCGAGCAGCGCGGCGATCGCGCCCGCGGCCTCGAAGCCGGCGCGCA
>NZ_LPVS01000225.1:0-2878 GCF_014843905.1 Mesorhizobium silamurunense
CCGACGATGACGTATTTGACGTGACTTGGAAGTCCCATAGAGCAATGTCCTGTGAAGCGATAAGGCGATAATAGGGTCGAACAGCCGTGGTGTTTGTCGAAACTGGACACGTTGACCTGAAACGAACTCAAATTGGCTAGGCTATGATAGCACTTGGGGTTGAGTTCTATGCGTGCGCTTTTTCGAATGCGCTCGCAACGCGCAACACAGTGGCATCCTCAAAGTGTCTTCCAGTGATCATCAAGCCAACCGGAAGCCCGTCTACTTCGCCACATGGGACAGTGATGGATGGATGGCCAGTTAAGCAAGCCTGGCAAACATTGCCAATCTGGGTACCACCCGCCCGAACTTCCACCGTAGTCGAACAACCTGGTTCAGGAATTTTGATTGGCAGGTAAGGAACGGTCGGCATGACGAGAACATCATAAGAATTCAGCACACGATCGTAGGCTCTCCTTAAATTCTCTCGGAGGTTTTGTGCCTTTCCGTAGTAGCGCCCATGATAGAATTTCTTCAGATACTCTGCCGATAGCATAAGCAATTTCACGCTAGGCGGCAGATCGTTAGGGCGCGAACTCAATCCCCTCGCGAAGGCGTCCCCGAGGCCAGTGTTGTAATACCCGGCCCAGTTAGTCCCGAGCCCGTTTCCCTTTATCATAAACTCCAGAGTGCCTTGTTGAAATAGAACCGAATAAATCGCCACGCCGGCTAAATGCAATGGAATCGACACTTCCTCGACCGTCGCCCCCAAGCGTTCGAAAACAGAACACGCTGCCCGCACGCGGCTGTCGACAGCTTCATCGCTTTCCGGCAACCCCGGCTCGGGCCACCGGTGCGAAAAGCCCTCTCGGACTATTCCTATCCGAATCGTGTTGATATCCTTCTCTATTGCTGAGCCATAATCACGGTCATATGTGTCTGGAATGGCTCCCCGCTGCCGCGGATCTTGGCCATCCGGTCCCGCAATCACACTTAGCATTGCTGCACAGTCCGCGACGGTGCGAGCCATGGGCCCTACGTGGTCTAATGTCATTTCCATCATCATGCAGCCCGTGTAGGGCACGAGCCCATAGGTCGGCTTCAAGCCGACAACACCGCACCACGCGGCTGGAATGCGAATTGAGCCTCCCTGATCCCCACCAAGCGCCAGCCGCACGTCCCCTGCAGCTAGAGCTGCTGCGCTTCCAGCCGATGAACCTCCTGTTGCGTGCGTTGGTCGCCGTGGATTCTTCACCGGGCCAAGTGCGCAGGTGTGGCCAGTGCCGGCCATGCACAGATCGTCAGTGCTGGTCTTCCCCACGATTACTGCACCGGCGTCGAGCAGCCGCGTTACTACCGTCGCATCCACAGTTGGCACATATCCCTCTAGAATACGTGAGCCATTCATTGCAGGCACCCCTGCCACGCAGATCGCGTCCTTCACGCCTACAATGTAGCCAGACAGAGGACCTTCCTTCGCGCCAGCTATCTCCGTGCGCCAATACCACGCGTTATAGGGATTCTCTTCACCGACGGGACGAAAGCCTGGGTTTCTAGGGTATTTAACCGCGGGGATAGGCTCCGCCATCTGCTCAATTTCCCTGCAGTACCGGACCATTGCGCCCATCAGGTCCCGGTACTCGAGAACCTCTGACTCAGTCATGTCTAGCCCGAATCCAGATGCGATGGACGCTAGTTGCGCAACCGACGGATAATTGATACCGACCGACATCTTCCCTTATTCCCTCTGCAATCGCTTACTCTTTTGGACCACGAGAGCTCTTAGCGTGTCGCGTGATTGAACATCCTAAAGCGCCGTACATGCCACTGTTGGATATTGAGAGTCATTGGCAATGTACTCCAGTGCGCTAGCTCGCGCCGGCGCTCGCGAAGCCAATTCACGCGACCCACACCGAGCGAGATTAGATCGCGCAATTAAAATCGCGTTGACACGTTCGGCCATTTTCTTGACATCTGCCGCCATATCGGCACCGATGATGCTGAATCCCGACCTGCTGGTTAATCTTGCGGTCGCGGCGGGTCGCAACTACGGGCTCGACCTCGGTCATGAGTTCCGTTGTGATTACGGGAATCCGACTGGAGATACGGATTGGACTGAAGGGAACGAAGCCGTCACCGGAGCTTCAATTCCAGCAGTCTCTGCTATTCCACAGTTGGGGGTGGAGCAGCGGCAATTATCACCGATTTCCAGCTGACGCGTATCCACAAGTTGGAGAGGAGGCTCGCCCCCGGTCAAGTGGGCCTGCTTTCGCAGCGCTTGTGACCTGCCCCCAGCCCTCGCGCTTCAGCATGACGTAGACACGCCGATTACCGTAACGAACGCGTGTCGCGCAAATGTCCTTGATCCGAGCCTCGATGCCGGCCTGGTCGCGGCGGCGGGACTTGTAGTGGTAAGACGACGTGTCGAACTCCACGATGCAGCAGGCCCCGCCGGATCGACACATCCCGGCGGATCACGTCCTGCAACATCTCCTTGTCCAGCGACGGTCGGCGACAAGCTTCCTGAGCTTGGCGTTCTCTCTGCTTCAGCCGCTTCATCTCAGTCGGCAGCAGACCGTCATGTTTCTTTTTCCAGTTGAAGTAGGTCGCCTGGCTGATACCGGCCCGGCGACATATCTCATCAGCCTCTGGCTTGAAAATGAACGCCTTCGTTGTGGCCGAAAACTTCGATGCCTTCATTGTCTTCCGCTCCTCCCCAGCCAGGGGAACTTACAGCGGAAAACTCCAATTCCGACCGATCAGTTTTCAGGGATCAGAGCACACTTATCGGGTCTTACCCTCATCGTCACACTCTGGCTCCGGGCTGCTGGTTCCGAGCGGCCAAATTTCAGCTCCAGGGGAATGGCGAGTGGGACGTCGGATGCAGCTCGCCTTGGGC
>NZ_LPVS01000223.1:0-3036 GCF_014843905.1 Mesorhizobium silamurunense
CATAGGCCATCACGACGATGTCAGGCAGGCGGTGACAATCGGGCGGTTACGATTTTCCACGGCTTGGATTCCATTGCTGTACGGGCCCGCCGCTTCTCTGGCCTGTCGCACTCCGACTGGCCTCGCCGTGTCTGTGGACACGCCTCCGACCGTCGGAGGCCTTGCGAACAAGATCTGCAAATATTGAGGGCCTCAGAACGGACCCGTCATGCCTTCAATGCCAGCATCATGAGAAGCAGTATCCGGCCGAACGTCAAGGGGTGTAACCGTACCTCGCCAAAGGCGAATGGTTCTTACTGCGTGGGCAATGGCTGGACCGGATGTCTCCGGCATGGCAGCTAGCCACCCATTGATATAAGCTCGCAATCGACTATGCGCAGCATCCATCGGAGGACCGGAAGCGGCAGCATCTGTAGTCGTCAACCACAGATGCTCCATGCAGCGATTGGTTTCAGGCAAGCATACTTCGGCGCACGCGAAGTACGCGCTCCGGAAATAGGCGATTGAGCTACGCCTTGCTGCAGGACTGGTGTGTCTCCTAACGCCTAACGATGCTGATCAGGCGGTCGAAGGCAATTCCACAGGTGCCTTTCAACAGTGAAGCAACCGCCGTAACGATTTGCGCAACTGCGAATGGCTTGGATATCATGATGCTTCCGGGCACCCCCTTGAGCATGCCAATCGGCGGCGCTATCGCCATTTATGTAGATGACCGGCATTGTCGGTGCGGTCCCACGGACATGGCAGCGGCCAATATCCCAGCCATTTGGACCGTCGCCCAATCTGATGTCCGTCAGAACAGCCTTGAAGCGGGTTGGATCTGCGTCAAAGGCCGACAGAGCCTGGACGGCGTTCCTGGCGGTGACAACTTCAAAACCTGCTGCGGCGAGCGAATCTTCCAGCTCGATCAGCACCAACGCTTCGTCTTCAACAGCCAACACCACATTCGATTCCATTCGCACCCCCAAACAGCAAAAGCTGCGGCCCGTGTATGCGGTTGAATGGCCTGTTGGTTCCGTCGATACTGGCTTGGCGCCCACATCAGCGCGTCGTCGCGCCCTCTTGGCGAGACAGATTCAATTCGCGACACAGGCCCGGCGCCGGTGTAGGATGTAGTCAAGGAAGGCAAAACGCCTTCAGATCGGCTCAAGCCTTGTTCCATCCCATCGCCAGTATCGAAGACGCGCAGACGCTGGCGCAGGCCATCGTCAATACGATCGCCGAGCCGTTGCTAGTGCTTGACGAGGACCTTCGCGTGCTGGCGGTCAGCCGCTCCTTCTATGAGACTTTTCAGGTCGACCCCGAACAGACGCTCGGCTCGCCGCTCTACGCGCTCGGCGGCGGCCAGTGGGATATCCCAGCGCTTCGCCTGCTCTTGGAGACCATCATCCCCGAGAAGACTGCCATGGATGGCTTCGAGGTCGAGCATGATTTCCAGGCTATCGGCCGCCGCACGATGCTGCTCAACGCTAGAAAGGTTCTCTACGACCACAGTTCGGCTGTGACGATCCTGCTTGCCTTCAACGACATAACGGCCCGCCGCGTCATAGAGAGGGAAAAGGAAGAGCTTCTCGCACGCGCAGAAGACCTGCTGCGGCAGAAGGATGTGCTGCTGCGCGAGATGGAGCACCGGGTTGCCAACAGCCTGCAGATCATCGCCAGCATCCTTTTATTGAAGGCCCGCTCCGCCACCTCGGAGGAAACCCGCCAGCATCTGAAGGACGCCCATCAAAGGGTGCTTTCGGTCGCCGAGGTGCAGCGCCATCTTCACACCTCGGCTGGTATCGAAGAGATCGACGTCGTGTCGTATCTGTCAAAGTTGTGCAGCAGCCTAGCCTCCTCGATGGTCGGTGAAGACCAACCGATCGCGGTCAACGTCACGGCTCAAGGTGGCTGGATAGATTCGCAGAAGGCGGTGAGCCTCGGCCTGATCGTCACCGAACTCGTTCTCAACGCGATCAAATATGCCTTCCCGATGGAGAAGGCCAAGGCGCTGATCCAGGTGTCTTACGAGACCGACGGCGCTGACTGGAAGCTGACGGTCTCAGACAATGGCGCCGGCAAGGCCGCCGGAACGCCAAGCGCTGGCCTCGGAACGGCTATTGTCGAGGCTTTGGTGAAACAGCTCGAGGCCCGGATGGATATCATCAGCGACGGCAGGGGCACCAGCGTGTCCATCACCAGGGCGACATTCACATCGCGCATACCGCGGGCAGCCTAAGGACGGCCTCCGGTTGAGTTGAAACCGAGTGGTAGATGCGCCTGCGGCCAGTCACGCCAGTTGCCAGGCCGTGCAGACTGGCATGAAAGCGGACGAAATTTGCAGTACAAGAAAAGAAGCGCAACTCGCCTACATTTCGTTGTTTTCGATAATGCCGGCTTCACCGTCCCGCAGGCGGGTTTCGGAGGCCTTTCGGCTTGGCCTAGCCGTCTCCGAAGATTTCCGCCTCACGCTCCCAGAAACCCCCTTTCGGGGCGGCAGTTCGTTCAGCGGGCGTGGCGGTGAAGTAGTGGAACGATCCACCACATCTGCTTGAGGGAAGCGCGATGCTCCGCCACCACGAGCCTCAACTGGCGTGAGTGAACATGGTTCCGGCGGTGCGGAGCCGGAGGCCAATGACGCAGCGTATTCAGAGGAAGAAGAAGGTCGGCCAACCTCGCCGAGCCACTCGTCGTAGCCGGAATTCAAGGCCGACAGTAACTCGTCAGGGTTGTGGATACCGCCCTGGAACAGTTCTACGATCCGGCGACCAAGACGCCCCCTGGCCGGATGGCCAACCGCTATGCCAGCCTGGCAGCAATAATCGTCGATCACGTTGGTAAGTAGTGAAAGCTGTTCTGAATCTGCCGAGCCGTTGAGGGCCATTACGCTTCTCTCATAATATTGTGCGAAAGCGTGATAGAATCTTTCAAAGGCCAGCTTGCAGGGAAGGTGCGGGCGACTCTTCACACATAGGGTGTCACTCCCCTATATGCGAGTCTATTCTAGTGGATGGAATCTAACACTTGGTGCCCACGTTTGACGGCGGCAATGAT
>NZ_LPVS01000224.1:0-3217 GCF_014843905.1 Mesorhizobium silamurunense
TCATGCGAACATGGTGCTGGCCGGGAACCATTTCGGCCGGACCGCCCGGGCCGTCGCTGATCCGTGCGTGATCGAGAGCCCGGATGACCGCGTCCCGCTCGACACTGCCCGCTTCCTTCACCGCCGCTTCCCACATCTTGATCGCCCGGTAGTGGCCAGTGCAACCGCTGCCCGCGGTCAGGGTGGCACCACCGGAGAACCGTTCGCTGTAGCGGCGCAAGAGCGCGCGACCGAACGGTTCGTCGAGTTCCTGATAATAGTCGAGGCAGCTGTAGAGGCCCTCGATCTGCTCGGACGGCACCAGATTGAAGAAGTTCTCGTCGAAGTAGGTGCAGACGATCTTGCCGCCGCGTTTGCCGAAACCGGCCTTGTGCAGTTCTTCGAGGAACGGTGTCAGGCCCGGCGGGACGATGGTGTTGAAAACCACGTCGGTTCCGCTCGCCATGATCTGCTGCACCGTCCGCCGGAAATCGACGGTGTCCAGCGGAAAATACTCCTCGCCGACGATCTCGCCGCCGTTGGCGCGCACCGCCCGGCTCGCGGCCTTGTTCAGCAAATGGGGCCAGATGTAATCGGCCGACGGCAAATAGAACCTCTTCGCCCCAGTGCTGTTCATGAGCCATGGTATAAGCGGCTCGACCTGCTGCGCGGGCACGGGCCCGGTGCAGAAAATCAGGGGATCGTTTTCCTGCCCCTCATACTGCTCGGTATAGATGTAGAGCGTCCTGCCCCGGGTGACCGCCTCGCTCTTGATGGCCAGGCGGGTCGAACTGTAGATGCCGCCGACGACCACATCGACCTTGTCGACGTCGACCAGTTTCGCGGCCTTTGCCTTGGCGACACTGTCGATGGTCTCGCCATCCTCGATGACCAGCGCCACCGGCCGGCCGAGAAGGCCGCCTTTGGCGTTGATGTCGTCGACGAGCATGGTCGTGAGGTTCGCGTTGGCGATGCCCATGAAAGACAATGGGCCGGTCAGTTCGGCGATGAGGCCGATCTTGATTGGTTTCGGATCCATCTTTTTTCTCCGATTCTGCGTGTTCGAGTTCTGGGGTTCGGCTTCCGAGGTGCTTGCCAGGGTTGCGCGCCTGCCCACCGGCACGCGGCGCGCAGCCAAGACGTCATGCCTCGTAGTGGCCGAGCAGCAGTGCAGCCTGCGGTTTGCCGACATGGCCGGCTTCCTGGAGGATCGCGGGCACCCCCGGATCCGACACGAAGTTCTTCCAACCCTCGGCGTCCCAGTCGAAAATCGCCCAGACGCGGTTAGGTTCCGTCGGGTCGCGGAACACGGTTGCGCCGTTCGAACCGTGCAACCGGCGCTTGTCGGCACCCTTGGTCGAAAAGATACGGATGAAGTGGTCGACGTCCGCCACCCTGGTCGTTGCGAGAAGCATCTGATTTCCTCCTGTCGGTCGCGGCCACCATTGGTCCGTCGACAGGATCACGATGCGCGCCCCGGAGGACGCGCGCATAGGGTGGATTCCCTATGTCTGCGTCTCGCCCGGCCGGACAAGGGCATGCTCGACCGCATAGAGGGCCGCGGCGGCGCGGGTGGTCACGCCGATCTTGGCATAGACGCTCTGGATATGATGGTCCGCGGTCTTGGGCGAGATATCCAACTTCCGGGCCACTTCCTTCGCCGTAAGCCCGGCGGCGATCAGGCGCAGCACCTCGATCTCGCGCGGCGTCATGCCGGCCAGCGCCCGCGGCAGGGTCCGCCGCGAGGGCTGCCCCGCGAAGGACAACACGGCCTCGGCGGCGTCGTGGCAGATGCAGCCGTCACGAACAGCTGCGCGCAGCTGGGCTGCCGCCGCCTCGCTGGACAGCGCCTTGCGGTGAGGACGTTCCTCTCGCGACGTCTGGAAGGCTTCGGCAGCGGCCAGGATCCTGGCGGCCGGAGACAGATCGGAGCCGCTGACCTTGCGGTGATATCCCGAACCGTCCAGGCGTTCGTGATGGCGCAGCACCAGCGCGCCCATCGCATCGCCGTCATGGCCAAAGGAAGCCAGCGCCCGCTCGCCGTAATAGGCGTGCAGCTGCGCGGCGTCGCGCTCGCGCACCGACAGCGGACCGTTGCGCATCCAGGTCGCCACCGGCACCACGAGTTCGCCGATGTCATGGATGCATCCCGACCAGCACAGTGCGCGCACGTCAGGGTCGGGCAGCCCGATCCGTTTCCCCGCACCCGCGGCCAGTTCCGACACCATCCGCGAATGGCCCTGCGTAAACGGCATGCGCATGTCGATCATGTCCGCAATGGCAAGGAACGCCTCATCGCAAGTCCCCTCATCCAGGGTCACCGGCGGATCGGGCTCCAGCGCCAGGATCGTCTCGCGGTCGACCGTCGCGCCGATGCCCTCCATCAGCATCGCTGCGTTGGCGGAGACCAGCCGGGCCAGATTCGCTTCGTACGGGCCGTCGGCGCGACTGGCAATGGTTTCGGCCATCCCCTCGATGCCGACGGCATCGCTCAGCGCAATAGCATCCTGCGCCAACGTGATCAGACGCACAGCCGGCAGGACATCCTCGCCGCTTACCCCACGCGGCAGGCCCTTGCCATCCCATCGTTCGTAGATCTGTCCAAGATTTCGCCGGACCTCGTCGGACAGGCCAAGTCGCTCACCGATCCGCTGGGCGACCTCGCAATGCGCTGTGAGCACCGGGCGGGCGACAGCGAGCGCTTGTGACATCGCGGCCTCGATCGCCTTGGTCTGCGCGTCAGGAGCGAGATCGTAATAGAACCGCTTGAAGGCCTGCACGAAGACCCTGCCGAGTTCAGCGCGGTTGCCCATATCGAGACCGACAAGATCCTGGCGAAGCGCGATTTCGTCGCCGAAGGTGGCCGACAGCAGGTCCGTGTCCGCATTGCAGCCGACATAGCGCAGCATAGACTGATGATAGGCGTTGCGCCGAACCTGTTCAGGAACGCCCGCAAGCTCGGCGATCCGCATTGCAAGTATGCAAGATTTCAGCGCGAAGTCGCGAGAATGGCCCGTCGCGAGGTCCGAAGCATAAGCGAGGACCATCATGAAGTCCGCTCGGCGTATCGAGACGTCTGTCATCGCACACCCCCAGGGAGCCCTATGCTAGCCCTGCGTGCCGCTAATACCTAGGGGAAAAGTCCCAAGCCTGATGTGCTTCATTGCGAAGACCGAGCGTCCTGTTTTGGGCCGAAGAACGAACCCGCTGCGCGGGATGGGCGCGTGTGGTGAGGTAG
>NZ_LPVS01000226.1:0-3873 GCF_014843905.1 Mesorhizobium silamurunense
ATACCCCCGAGTCATAACGCCGCGGCCGCCACCGGTTTTGCCCCGGTTACACAGTGAGCGAATCTGAAAGATCGCGACGCGCTTTAGCGGGTGCGGCCATGGCTGCTGAGCAGGCGCAGCACCTGCACGCTGCTGGGCAGTTCGATCAGGAATTCCGCGTCGCGGTCGAGATGGTGAACCTGGATCGGACCGTCGCCGGTGAAGCGCGCCATCGCCTCGATGTTTTCCCAGTAGGAGATCGTCACGAACTCTGAATGGGTCGGCGTATCCTCGCGGAAGGTCTGGACGCCGAGCGCTTTTTCGATGAGCGGCTTGATGCCGATCTCGTAATTATAGGCCTCGTAGGCGTCGGCCTTCTCGGGCAAGGTCCTGCCGCGCCAGATACGCGCTATGGTCGGGGTCTTTGTCATGACGACAAAACTTGCAAAGGCTGGGCAGGGTTCCCAGCCCGCAGGCTGCAGCATGTTCACAGGAAAACTGGTCGGAGTGGCGTGATTCGAACACGCGACCCCCTGATCCCAAATCAGGTGCGCTACCAGGCTGCGCTACACTCCGACGCTCGCGGCGTATAGGGTTCCGGGGCCGGGAAGGCAACCCAAAAACGGAAGCGCAGCGTCGAGAACACCGCTTTAGCGCTTTCCCCTGGCAATCCTGCCGGCGATCGCCGCGCCCTGGATGCGGGCATTGGCGAAGCAGCCGCGAATGCTCGGCCGCATGCCGGTGAACCACAGGCCCGGCAGCTTCGGGTCGCTGCCCGCGCCGTTGAACAGCGGCACGCCCTTGGCGTCGAGCACGCCGAGCCTGCCAACCATCGTCTCCAGCCCGGTGCGATAGCCGGTCGCGGCAATGACGATATCGGGCGCGATCGCCTGGCCGTTTTCGAGAACGACGCCGTCATGGCTGAATTCCTTGACTTGCGGCACGACGATGATGCGCCCGGCCTTGATCGCGTCGACCGCGCCGTCGTCGGCGGCGATCGCGGTATAGTCCGAGCCGAGGCGGCTGGCGCCGCCCGACGGGGCGGGGGGCAGGCCGAACTTCCTGAGATCGCCGAAGACCAGCCGCTGCGTCGCCGCCATCACCGCATCCGCCAGCCGGGACGGCAGGCTCGCCATGACAGGCGAGAAGCGGTGCACGGCGATCTTGCCGATGCGCTTGGGTAAGAGCGAAGGCCCGTTGCGCGCCGAGAGCCACATCTGCCCGGTCTCGACGCCGGAAAGGTGGTTGAGCGCGTCGAAGCCGGAATTGCCGGCGCCGACCACCAGCACTTTTTTGCCCGTATAGTCTCCCGCCCGGCCGAAATGCGCCGAATGGACGATCTTGCCCGAGAAACCCTTCATGCCTTTCCAGGCCGGGATGAAGGGCTGCCGATCGCGCCCGGTGGCGATCACCACGTGGCGGGCCGCCCGCGGTCCCGCGTTGGTATTCACCAGCCAGTGGTCGCCGCGGAACACGAGTTCCCTGACGACGATGCCGAAGGCGATCGGCAGCCGGTGCGTCTGGGCGAAGTCGTTGAAGAGGCGGATCACCGCGCTGCGGTGCGGAAAGGCAGGGGTTCCTTTCGGAAAGGAAACGCCGGGCAGCGTCGAGAGGTCACGATGTGTGTTGAGATGCAGGTTCTCATGGCGATGGTACCAGGGCTCGGCCAGGCGTCCCTCGCGTTCGAGGACCTCGGTGGCGACCCCGGCCTCGATCAAGGCGTAGGCCGCCGCCAATCCCGCCGCGCCGGCGCCGATCACGATCGCGCCTTCGAGGATCGCCGGCTCGCCGGTCCAATCCGACGAGATTTCCGCTTCCATGCCCATTCTTGTCTTTATCGTCGTCATGGCTTTCAGGTGCCACGGCCATGTATCCGACATATGCCGCTGACGAGGCAATGGGAATAGGCCGTGGTTGCAAAGGCCCCGGCATTGTGTCGCGGATAAGGGTGGCCGGAGCAATCCAGGAAAAGTGCGCAGCGGTTTTCCGTCCGGAATTGCGACAAAGACAAAGAGAGCAATTCCAGGAAAAGTGCGCAGCGGTTTTCCGTCCGGAATTGCGCGAGGACAAAGAATTAAGGCGGATCAGTGCCTTATCGACGCTGAGCCGCCTTAACCGTTTGCAGGATCGGCGTGGCGATGCACCAGCTTGAAGGCGCCGTCCTCGAGCCGGAACACTTCCGTCACCCGCAAGGTCATCTCGGCGGGCTGGCCGTTCTTGCCCATGCGCGCCTTCGCATGCTGCAGCCCGGTCCAGAACGCCAGGTCGCCGCTCGCGGAGGCTTGTAGCACCTCGAGATCGGTGCTGCCGCCCTGGTGGAAGCTGGCGGCGTCGCGCTCGTAGCGGCCGGCGACGGCGTTGGCCCCTTCGAGATGGTCGCCTCGCGGCGAAAAGAAGGTTGCCGGCTCGCTATGCGTCACGATCGCCTTCAGCGACGTGGCGTTGCCGTTGACATAGTCCTCGGCGATCTTCTCGCGCTGCTTCATGAAGGTGTCGAAGGACGAGCCGCCCGGCCGCACGGTTCGGATCCACGTCTCCAACGCGCCCATGAAATTCTCCAGGAAAGCGGCGGTGTCGCCGCTCTTCACCGCGCCATTGTCGTCGAGGAGTTCGGCGACATTGCCGATATAGGCCTCCGGCTGCTGCATCACCGGCATGTCGAGGAAGACGAAGGTCTGCCTAAGCGCCTGGTTGGAACCGAAGGCGCCGATCTTGCTCGGGCTGACGCTGACGACGCCGGCGGGCAGGCCCTTGAAGACGCTCTTGCCATAGGGACGCGAGCCGACATCGAGCGCGTTCTTCAGACCGCCGGGGATCGAACGGTTGTATTCGGGCGTCACGAACAGCACCCCGTCGCACTCTCTTATCGTGGCGCGGAACGCCGACCAGGCGGCGGGCGGCGTGTCGCCGTCGAGATCCTCGTTGTAGAGGGGCAACTCGCCGATCTCGATAAAGCGGCAACGCAGCGAGTCCGGCGCGCGGGCCGCCAGCGCCTTGGCGATCTTGCGGCTGTGGGATTGGGCGCGCAGGCTGCCGACAAGCACGGCTAGCTGCAGGACGGGATGTTCGGTTGTCATTGTCATGGCACACTGTCCGGGCTTATTGACGAGGATGGCGACGCTTGGTGGCCTCGCAGCCTTGCTGGCCGCGACCAATGGCTGAAGCGGCCGGGCTGGTCGCCTGACCTTCCGTTAATGTCCGGACCGGCGCGAGGTTCCCCCACCCGGTCATGACCATCGCTTGCCGGCCATGACGGCTTCGCAAGCCTTGGCCGCTTGCGGGCGCCGCCGTTGCACAGTATTGACGGGTTGGCGCGCGGCCTCAGGCTCGAATTCGGCTTTTCGGACGCGCGCCGCGAAATGAGGTGGCCCGGTCTTCGGGCGGCAAAGAGGTGGTCATGTCCGCGCGCATTTTCAGCCCAGCCAAAACCGCGATGCAGTCCGGCAAGGCCAAAACCGGCCACTGGGTGCTGGAGTTCGATCCCGCCCAACGCAAGAAGATCGACCCGCTGATGGGCTACACCACTTCGGGCGACATGCTGAGCCAGGTGCGGCTCACCTTCGACACGAAGGAAGAGGCGGTGGCCTATGCCGAGAAGCAGGGCATTGCCTTCCGCGTCGAGGAGCCGAAGGAGACGAAGCGCCGGCAGATTTCCTATTCCGACAATTTCCGCTATGACCGCAGGACGCCCTGGACGCACTAACCCTTTTGTCGAGCGTGCCTTGGCGTAGTGGCATCAGCCGGCCCCGGCCGGCCAGCGGTCCCGTAGCTCAGCTGGATAGAGCACCGGCCTTCTAAGCCGATGGTCGCAGGTTCGAATCCTGCCGGGATCGCCATTTTTACAGGGTCCATTCTGGACACATAGGTTACGGTTCATACCGGAGACATGGGTAA
>NZ_LPVS01000228.1:0-4007 GCF_014843905.1 Mesorhizobium silamurunense
CATCCGTGAAGGCGGCCGCACCGTCGGTGCCGGCATCGTCGTCACCATCAAGGAATAATCGATCCGGCTCTGCCGGTTCGACAAGGAAGGGGCGGTCCTCGGGCCGCCCTTTTTTGTTGCCGGCTCTCAGCGGGCCAAGTATTGCGCCACGTCTTTCAAAGCTGTTGCAAGCGGCACCGCCGTAACTAGTATGGGTTGTACCCGTGGGGGCTTTGCAGGCTTGGTTCGCCGTTCAGACAGCATTCGGTGGTGGCGCGGGCTCTTCCGTCTGGGGTTGGCCGCTGTAATCGGCCTGGCCAGCTTCGTCGTGGAGGCCAAGGACGAGGCGCCCGATCTCGGCCCGACGATGCGCTTTGCCGTCGTGCGCAGCAGCGCGACGGGCTGCGAGCCCAATTGCCCGGAATGGATTTCGGCGGAAGGCATCATCGAGGCCGGCACGCCGGCGCTGTTCAGACGCCTGCTGAAGACGCTCGGTGGCCGGCAGCTGCCGATCGTCGTCAATTCTCCTGGCGGCAATGTCGACGCCGCACTCCAGCTTGGCCGCATGATCCGTAAGGCCAACCTCGATATCGCCGTCGGCACAACCGAGCTTGCCGGCTGCTCGCCCGAGATGAAGACCTGCCGGGACAATGACAGCAAGAACACGCCCCATGCCGGCGTCGCCTATGACAGCGGCGCCATGTGCAACTCGGCCTGTCCGCTGATGTTTGCCGGCGGCGTCCGCCGCTTGGTCGGCGAGTGGGCCTTTCTCGGCGTCCACCAAATCACCACCACATATCATCGGGAAAAGCTGCTCTATCGCACCACCTACAAGATCGTGAACGGCAAGAAGAAGGTCCTCAGCACCAGGATCGTCAGCCGCAAGAACGCCGGCAGCTACAAGACCTATGAGATGAGCAAGGCGGTCGAGAAGCGGCTGACCGGCTATCTGAAGGAAATGGGTGTCGGGCAGGGCGTGCTGGACGTGATGAAGGCGACGCCCGCGAGCGACATAAGGCAGATCGAGCCCGACGACATGCTGGAGATGAAGCTCGTCACCAGCCTCGATTCGCTGGACCTGCTGACCGAAGCGACCATATGTCGGCGCGATCCGGTGCCAACGAACTGCCGCGAGATACCGGCCAATGGCAAGGCCAAGCCGGCCGAGGTGGCGATGGTCGCAACCGAGCCGACTCTCAGCCAGCCGACGGAGGCTGCGTCGTCGCCAAGGCAGGAACGGGAGATGCGCTTCGTCCTCGTTCGCGGCAGCAATCCGCTCTGCAATCCCGACTGCCCGGAATGGATTGCGGCCGAGGGGACGATTGTTGCAGCCACGCCCGACAGGCTGCGCGAGCTGCTCGACACGGTCGGCGGGCGCAGGCTGCCCGTCGTGGTCAACTCGCCGGGTGGCGACATACAGGGCGCGCTCGCCACCGGCCGGCTGATCCGCGAGCGCAGATTGGATGTCGCGGTCGCCCGGACGGATTTTCTCGATTGCGATCCGGGCGCGGCAGGGTGCGTCGCCAAGGACGGCTTCCATTCCGGCCTCACCGTCGAAGCCGGCGCCGAATGCGACGCGGCCTGCGCGGTGATGATAGCCGGCGGCGCCAGGCGTTTCGTCGGGGCCGATGCGCATTTCCTCGTGCATTCCATGGGCATGGAAGACAAGGTCAGGGCGTATCTCGAGGAGATGGCGATCGGCGCGGGTCTGTTCGTCGCTATGCAGTCGGCGCAGTTTGCGAAGCACAGGGAACTCAGCCAGGACGAATTGGCTGAGTTCGGGCTCACCACCGGCCGCCAGTCGGTGGACGCGCTGACGGGCGCCACCATCTGCAAATTGTCGCCAAAGCCCGGCAACTGCCGGGTTCTGCCGTCCGCCAACGCCGAGGCCGAGTCGCCGGCGAAGCTATAGCGGATGCGATAACTGGCCATGGAGGCAGGTTGAGCCGGATCCGATCTTGCAGCTATCCTTCTACGCTACCGATGAAAGAGGACCGGCAATGAGCGAGGACATCCCGACTTTGTTCGAATGGGCCGGCGGGGCGGAAACGCTCAACCGGCTGACGCGGACCTTCTACGACAAGGTGGCGCTGGATCCGCTCGTCGGTCCGGTGTTCAGGCACATGTCGCCGGATCATCCGGCCCATGTCGCCGCCTTCATCGGCGAGGTCTTCGGCGGACCTAAGACCTACAGCGAGAAGCATGGCGGCCACCGCGAGATGGTCATGCATCATCTCGGCAAGCATCTGAGCGAGGAGCAGCGGCGGCGCTGGATCAATCTGCTGGCCGACGCGGCGGACGAGGTTGGCCTACCCGACGACCCCGAATTCCGTTCCGCCTTCATGGGCTATGTCGAGTGGGGATCGCGGCTGGCGAAGATGAATTCCAATCTCGGCGAGACCTGCGATCCGGAGACCGAACCGATGCCCGCCTGGGGCTGGGGCGTGCCGGGCGGACCTTACAAGCCGCCGGCGGGGAAGTCGTAGCGAAAGATGCTTGGTTTCTGCAAATTCCTGAAAAGATGACGCCGCAAAGAGACGGCACGGTCGTTGCATCAAGGTGAGACGACCTTGCATGATGGCTGCGACCGCCACTTCCGGTCGACACGCCGCAAAAGGGCACTTGAGTTCTCATCGGCTTTGTGAAATAGCAGCGCCCGTATACGGGCATAGCTCAGTTGGTAGAGCGGCGGTCTCCAAAACCGCAGGTCGTAGGTTCGAGCCCTGCTGCCCGTGCCATTCCTTCAAGGGATCAGGCATCTGGCGATCATCTTGATCGCCGAGTTGCGCGAAATCAGCCTCACACATCTCTCGCACAAGCCGCGCGCATTGCCGCCCTTGATGTTATCCACGTCGATGGCTGACAGCACGTTTCTCAGCCCGAAGTAGTTTCGGCCCGGCTGGCACTGTCCATTGCGCACACTTGAGAATTCAATACGCTATGGCATATTCGAAACTGATTTATGGCATCTAAACATATAAATATGATGGATATCAAGGGAATCGACCTCAACCTCCTCGTATCGCTTGACGTATTGCTGAAAGAGCGAAATGTCACACATGCGGCCGCACGGCTTAATTTGAGCCAGCCAGCGCTATCCGCCCAACTCAGCCGGCTCCGACAAGCATTCGAGGATCCGCTTCTTATTCCTGCAGATAACGGACGCGGAATGGATCCGACAGCTCTAGCGCTCGAACTAGTCGAGCCTCTCCATGCCGCCCTTAAGGACCTGGAGGTTTTGGTCCGGCGTCGGCCTCGCTTCGACGCGCTAAATGATATCCGCGATTTTCGGATCGCAACGACAGACAATGGCGTCGTGGTAATCGGCTTGCCGCTGTTGCGGCGACTACAAACCGAGGCTGGCTCAGGGATTCGGCTGGCCTTTCGCCTGCTTGATAGCACTGGATCGACGGAACAGGTCGACCGAGACGAGATCGATCTCCTCATCGCACCTCCGAGCATGGTTCCATCGATGCTGAAAAGCCGTCGCCTTTATGACGAAACCTATTCGATGGTGCAGCGCAAATTCCATCCTCGAGGTGATCGACAGCCGGATCTCGATGCCTACTGTGCGTTGGATCATATTCTGGTTTCCCTGGATGGAGGCGGGTTCGAGGGGAGAGTCGATAAAGTTCTGGCTGAAACCGATCGTAGCCGGCGTGTCGTCTTATCTATGCCCAGTTTTACCCTAGTGCCGCCCGTGCTTCGCACCACGGATTATGTCTGCACAATGCCGACCCGGTTCGTCCGCACTCTCGACGATGACTGTGAATGCTTTGAGCTACCGTTTCTTGTTCCGGGTTTCGCAATGCATATGGCTTGGCACGCGCGGCATCACCACGACCCGGCCAATCTCTGGCTCCGCCAACAAGTGCTGGGAACGGCACAACGCGCTGAAGCACCGTAAGAGACCATTCGAAGCCATTGCGGAGAGCGGGCGATCTGCGGTTCTCGACGAAACGCTGGCGCATTGTAACCGCTGTTCTCAGGCCACGGCCTTGAGCGGCATAGGTCTGTAGGCCCAAGGC
>NZ_LPVS01000227.1:0-4395 GCF_014843905.1 Mesorhizobium silamurunense
ATCCTCAACCTTGCCACGCGACAGCCTACTAAAAAACCAGCGCGATGCGAATGGATTGAATTTCCTTTGTTGACACGCGGCGCGCTGGAGTTGACGCGCCGAAACGTCCGCATCGGATGTGCGCCGTGACAAGCGGCAGTTTCCAGTGGGTGCAAGGCCCCACCTGGCGACCGCTCCAGCCGGAAGCAATCGGAGCGGTCATGGAGGTAATGAGATGGCTGAAGCCTTCGCTAGCGGGGACGAATTGGTAACCGCGCCAGTGTGCAGGACGTGAGTGAACGCCGAGCAAGCCTCGGACGGGGAATGCCTTCGCCACGCATCTCTGCAGGATTTCCCGAGCCCCGGCCACCGCCAGCTCGACCTCACCGTTCTTGAGGGCATCGACGACGGCGGTAGGCGAGCCCCGGTTGATCTTGAGATGCACTCCGGGATAGGCCCGGAAGAGCTCCGTAAACGTCGAAACCAGCAGTGCAATGTTGACGCTGTTGGAAATGGTGACGTTGAGAGGGGCTACGTCGCTGCTTTGCACTGCCTTGGCGAGTGACTTAGCAGAGGTCGCCGCGTCGTAGCACTGCTGCAGCAACGGCAGCATGCGCCGTCCAAGTTCGGTAAGGTGCGAATGCTGACGCTCCCGCCGAAGCAGTTCTCCGCCCAATTCCTCTTCAAGCGTCTTGATTGCGCGCGTAAGCGCCGGCTGGGTGACGTTGCATTCCTCGGCCGCCCTCGTAAAATTCAGCGTGTTCGACAGGGCCAAAAAATAGCGGACCTGCTGCATCTCCATGAACTTCGCCCCCTCAGCGAAACCAGCTCGACGCAGCCGCAACATGGCCTTGCTTGGTCTAAAAGGACTTCCAGCAAGCAGCGTGAGATCGAGATGGGCCGTGAACGTCGGCGGTGCGCTGCTGCCGCGTGTCGGCGGATAGCCCCACGTCGCTCGGTGCCGTCGTCTTGCGACACCGCACCACGAGTTTCGTTCCTGTTGCCCGTGGCTGCTCGTTCTGTCGCGCACAGTCCATACGCTGCGACGGCCAGCGTCCCGTAAACGAAACAGCCGCCCGGCATCTGCGTTCTCCAGCGGCATCCAATCGCGGAGACCGCGAGCCGATCACGCAGAAAATAGAATAGCATGTAGAACGTCAGGAAGATTTCAGCCACTTGCAGCACGGAGCTCCAGACAAACGTTGCGCCGGCGTTGCTTAGCCATGTTGCGCCGCTTGTCACAATCGACGATGTTTCTTTCCACCTTCCGATAGGTGCGATGCCGGGATGGGCGTCGAGGAGACGTTGCACCTCGCCATTGGCCACCCGAGTTCGGATGGAAGCTGCCCCGGAGGCAGCTTCCTCGATCAGACGCTCGACGAGGAAAGCTGCCTGGACAGCGACGAGCAGTACTATCGTCAAGGCCGAAACCATCGCCGCAAGGTTTGGGCGTTTCAACTTCTCTTCGATCCGGGCCTGGCACGGGGCAAGAGAGGATTGCCAGTGCCAACGCCCATGTGATCGCGCCCGAGAATGGCTCAACCAAAAATGCGCAGACGACGATCCCAACGATCGAAGCGGCAGCTAGCACAAGTGCGCCAGTCTGGCTTTCACGAATGCGTGGGATTGCCGGCATTCATTTTGGCAACACCAAAAATGTTTGCAGTGCCACTTCCTTCAAGCTTACCGTCCTTGCTGACATCCAACCTTCCTCCATCTGGCGACTGATCGGGGATCGGCTCATAGAGCCACACCTAGGTCTTCAGTTGTTGCCGCCAGATCGGCTTCAGCAACTCCAGGCATATCAATACGGCAAATCCCGCGCCGAGCGTCACGGACAGATCGTTGAGATGCAGCGGGCCGAAGCGGAAGAGATCGGTCGCGAACGGCCACAGGAGTGTCCCGCCCAGCGTTGAAGCGACAGCCGCTACAACGACCACCAGCGACCGGTTCGGCCTGACAAGCGCAGTTGAAAGTGAGGCACTGAATGAGCGGTTGACAAAAATCAGTCCCACGATTGTCAGAACCAGCGAGAAAAACGTCAGCGCCCGGATTTCATTCTCAGCCATGCCCCGGTTTAGCGCGACAAAGTATATGGCGGCTAGAAATGCGAAGGCGAGCGCCCCTTGGATCAGTCCCCACGCGATCAACGCGCCGGAGAACAACGGTGCGCCCGGCTTGCGAGGCGGACGGCGCATGACATCGTCTTCTTCGGTTTCGGCTTCAAAAACCAGCGAACACACCGGATCGATCACCATTTCCAGGAAGGCGATGTGTATCGGCCCGAAAAGGATCGGCAGGCCAAACAGCAACGGCAGCAGCGAGAGCCCGGCAATCGGCACGTGGACCGCAAAGATGAACCCCATCGCCTTGCGCAGATTATCGAAGATGCGGCGGCCAAGCCGCACAGCTTTGACAATCGAGCCAAAATCGTCGTCGAGCAGGACGATCGCCGACGCTTCGCGCGCCACGTCGGTTCCTCGGCCACCCATGGCAATCCCGATGTTGGCGGCCTTTAGTGAGGGCGCGTCATTGACCCCGTCGCCAGTCATGGCGACGATTTCACCGTTCGACTTCAGCGCGCTGACGATGCGAAGCTTCTGCTCGGGCATGATGCGCGCAAACACGGTTGCGGTTTTCACGCGCATTGCCAGCTCCTCGTCACCGAGCGCTTGCATTTCACTGCCGGTCACGACGCCTTCAGCATCAAGGCCGGCTTGACGCGCGATCACATTGGCGGTCGCCGGATAGTCGCCGGTAATCATCATCACCCTGATGCCGGCGGAACGGCAGTCGCTCACGGCTTCGGGGACACTCGCGCGCAGTGGATCCGTCAAGCCGACAAGTCCGAGAAATTCAAATCTGAAATCATGCTGCATCTTCGGAAAGGCGATACCGCAATGGGACGCGCGGGCCACGCCGAGCACGCGCAAACCGTTGGCCGCCATGGCTTCGGTGGAACCCCTCAGGGCCCTGAAGTCCTCTTCGCTCAGATGGCACAGCGCCCCGATCGCCTCTGGCGCGCCCTTGGCCGCGACCAGCGAATTGCCATGGCCAAGTGTCGACTGCCAGACATTCGACATCGCCAGCAATCCGGGTCGAAGCGGATATGCTTGGACCAGTTCCCAATGCGGATTGCCCAGAACTTCGCGTTTAGAGAGCCGCTCCTTGTCGAGTTTATGAAATGCGATCTCCATGGGATCGAACGGTATTTGGGCACTGGCAAGCACACCAGTCTCGGCGAGAGCGGCGAATGCCGCCGGCAGATCCGTGCCCGGCTTGTCCCCCATCAGAAACGAATTTCCATCCGCCGTCCGAAGTTCGGCGATCGTCATTCTGTTCTCGGTGAGAGTGCCAGTCTTGTCGGTGCAAAGGATCGTCGCCGAGCCAAGAGTTTCGATCGCCGCGGCCCTGCGGGTCAAGACGCGCGCCTGCGATATGCGCCACGCGCCCATGGCCATGAAGATCGTGAGCACGACCGGAAACTCTTCCGGCAGCATGGACATACCAAGCGCAATGCCCGCGAGCACGGCATCAAGCCATCCCCCTCGCAGAAGTCCATAAAGCAAAACTGCAACCACGCTGACCGTACCGCCGGCCATCGCGAAAGTGCGCACAACGCGCCGCATTTGCGCCTGCAATCGCGGCGGTTCTGCCTCTATTGAACTCAGCGAGCGCCCAATCTTGCCGATTTCACTTCTGGGCCCTGTCGCCAAGACTTCGCCTATGCCGGAGCCTCGAACGATCAGCGAGCCCGAGAATATGAACGGGAGGTCGTCGCCGCCTGGTTGACGTTCGGTTCTTGGCAGAGCGCTGCCGGCGGCAATCTTTCGGACCGGCACGGATTCGCCAGTCAGCAGGGATTCGTCGCTCTGAAGATCCTGGCTCAGGAGAAGCACGGCATCGGCCGGCACCCGGTCACCCTCCGCAAGCACTACAACATCCCCTCGGACAATCTCGCGCCCGGCGATGCGCTTGCGCTCTCCATCGCGGATAACTAGCGCACGTGGACTTGTGAGGTCCCGCAGCGCGTCCAGAACACGCTCTGTGCGTGTCTCCTGTATGATCGTGATGCCGATCGACATGGTCGCGAAGGCTAGCAGGATCAGCGCTTCCTCCCGATTTCCCAGAAGCAGGTAGACCACGCCGCCACCCAGCAGAAGTGCAAGCATCGGCTCGCGAACGACCTCGATGGCAATTCTCAGTGGTGTGCGCCGTCCGGACCTGGGCAACTCGTTCGGACCCTCGGCAACAAATCTCGCCTGCGCTTCGGCTTCACTGAGGCCGCTCAGGTTTTCCCCGATTGCCGAAGCACCGGCCGCACCTTGCGTTTTTTCGAAACTGGTAGCTGTCGTCATCTGCCGCATCTAGTGGTTCTCGCCTGACATAAGAGTCCGGCTTGGGATTCCCTTTCGC
>NZ_LPVS01000229.1:0-4650 GCF_014843905.1 Mesorhizobium silamurunense
GGTGTTGCGACGACCGCTTGAATCCGCCCTGTATGCAGAGCGCCTTTGCGCAGTGCCTTGGCCGTGGCCTCAGGATCATCCAAATAGCCTGGAAAGATTCCGCCCGGCACGTTTGTACGCACGACGATCTCACCACGTTCACCTTGCGGAACCGGAGCGCCACCCTCTGCTAAGAGTTCAGCCGTGTGCCATGGCACCGGGTTGCCGACACGAGGCCGAACACGACAGCCATAATCGCCGGGCTGTTCCGCGTCATCCCGCAACGCGCTCACCCTTCATGAGACCTCGTGACAAAAGGTCTGCCGCCATCGAGTTGGCCTGGTCCTCAAGGCTTGCAAAGGTGTATCTCTCGATCTTTTTTCTTGTCGCCGCGCCGCAGAAGCGTTCCGCAAGGAAAAGAAGAACGGTCCATGTTCTTGCCGTGTCGCAACCTTTCTATAGGTCTTCTCGGCCAGCGCCTTGACCGTCTCCGGCTCGACATCGCCGGCCACCACCAGCACGGCATTGTTGGGCCTAGGTCGTAGAAGGCGAGACCGACGCCGCCATCAACCCCGGCATTTCGGGCGGCGCGCTGATCAACATGGTCGGCCAGCTGGTTGGCATCAACACGGCGATCTAGGTCGGTCAAGTTCAGCTTCTCGGCGCTCCATTGAAAATGGCGAAGAGGCTGCGAGGGTCACAGGCCGCCTTCTGGCGCAGGAGTTCAGTGAGGCTGGGCTGTCGGAAGCTTCGTGCTCGAGATCGTCAAGCGGCCCGACGGCGCCGAGGGCTTCGAAGTCCTTCCACGCCGCTGGGTGATGCGCATCGACCTTCGAACGCGACGGCTGGCCTTGCTTGCGCGCTTCCGTCTCGCCGGTCTCGCGATAGCGGCGATACCAACTCCCGGCCGTCGAAATCCCGATCCGGAAGCGACGCGCCGCCTCTCGCGTCGAAACCCCGTCTTCAATGGCCGCAATCACGCGCCCACGAAGGTCCGCGCTCAGGCTCCTCGTCATCATCACCTCCTCGCAAATCACCGGGACAGTGAATTAGACAGGACCTATCCCGTGAACCAAACCGACTCTGCGTTCATGGAAGATGCTCTAACACCGAAACGGTTACTTTGCCCGCGTCGAGCAGTCTGGCAAATCACACCGCCCGACGCAGGACTGACCACGCTCCGTAGATCGCACGTTCCTCCAGTCGAAAAAGCCCAATCTGATGGTGGACGCGCAATGGCGGTTTCAAAAAGCAGCCCGGACTGAGGGCTTCAGCGCAACCCGCCCAATGTTACACCGTAACCCGCGGCTCGAACTTGACACGATCAAGCGCGATCATGCTCTTAAATTTTCGGACATTAGGGTTAGTATAGAGCTTCGTCTTGACGAAGACATCGAAGGCCTCAACATCCTCGACCGCCACGATCAGGACGAAATCGGCGTCGCCCGTGACCATATAGCATTGCGTAACCTCCTTGGCCGCCCGCATCGCACGCTTGAAATCGTCGACAAGGTCCAGACGTTCACGGTCAAGCTCTACGGTCACGACAACGGCAAGCGATTTGCCAAGAGCCTTCGGATCCACGAGCGAAATATCCGCAACGATTACGCCATCCACACGCAACTTATTCACTCGACGCATGCATGAGGCGGCCGAAGAACCGACCAGCTCCGCGAGTTCGGCAAAGGAGAGCCGGTTGTTCTTCTGTAGCGCCGTAAGGATCCTTCGGTCTAGGTCGTCCACCGTGCGATTCCGCTATTTTGAAGAGAAAATAATCGGTTAAGAATTTTAACATTCGCATGAATTTTCGCAACGTTTATTTCAATTCATCCCGAAATTGAAACAAACAAGGCACTCCTGGCCGGCGGATGATCGAATGCGCGCCATTCCGGTTTTCGGATGGTCTGGACCATTTTGCGCGAGGCGTGCTCACTCTTGTGAAAGCCCACATTGTCGAGATGACGATGTTGCCAAGCAACATTTTGGGGCGAGTTGTATTTCGACATAGGGTTCGAAGATGGTTGCATTTATCGGCGCATTGACGATCCTCGGCGCGACAAGACCGTGGCATCGCAGCCCGGCGATAAGGGTCTGCGTGCGCCTTTAGCCGAAGGCGCATGCGTCCTGAAACTCTCGCCCTTTGGCACCCCAGCCAGTGTGTTTGATCGACCTGGTCTTGGTCGACGTCTCCAATCGTAATTGGTCATGCAGGAAAAATAAGGGACCGATTGCTCGGGTTTGCGGGCCGAGCTTGTCGGCCGCTCAATCGAAAGTGTCATTTCAGGCGGGTACTCTCCCGGTCGCCGCCCGCGCGCAAGCCGTGAACTCGCACTCGGATGCGCTGATCGCGCGACTCCGGCAGGAGATCGAGAAGCTGAAGCGCGAGATCCATGGCAGCCGTTCGGAGCGCAAGGCCCGGCTTCTTGAGCAGATGGAATTGCAGCTCGAGGAGCTGGAGGCCGATGCTAGCCAGGACGAACTGGCGGCGGAGAAAGCGGCAGCCCGGACAGGCAGCGATCCCCCGGGTTCACGCTGGCGGTTGGCGTCACTGCCAGAGGTGCTGACCGACGCCGAGATCGACGAACTGCTGAGTTCGTTTGATCAGTCGTTCCCGTCGCGCCTGCGGGCTTATGCGATGATGCGGTGTCTGATCGATCTCGGCCTGCGATCCAGCGAAGTCGTCAAGCTGCAGCTTGACGACTTCAACTGGGCCGATGGCACGATCAACCTTGTCGGCACCAAGAGCCGACGCGCTGACGTTCTGCCCCTGCCGTCCGCGACGGGAGCGGCGATTGCAGCCTATCCGCACGAAGAGCGGCCCCCCGACGTCGAACCGGGCCATATTTGTTCGCCACGTCGCCCCTACGACGAACCGATCACGACCAAGAGCGTCAAACGCGCGGTGCTGGCCGGCTCGATCCCGACACCGAGTTCCCCCAGACCGCAACCTTTGGTCGTTCACACCGCCGCCTCGCACCGCACATCTATTCAGAGCAGGAGATCTGCGACCTTGTGGCCGCCGCATCGCGCCTAGGCCCCGACGGCGGATTGCGGCCGGCAACCTACGCGACGATCTTCGGGCTGATCGCCGCTACGGGTCTGCGCCGGTCAGAAGCACTCCAACTGCGCCGCAGCGATGTCGATCTTGACGGAGCATTCCCTACGGTTCGGAACACGAAGTTCCGCAAGTCGAGGCACGTGCCCCTACACGATTCATCGCGAAGCGGAGGATCAACAAGGTTTTCCAGAAGCTTCGCACCAACCTTGGTTGGACCGCCCGGGGCGGCCATGGCGAGGTGCGCATTCACGACCTGCGCCACACCTTCATCTGTCGCCGTATCCAGCTCTGGCACGAGCATGGCGCCGATATCGACAACGCCATGGGGGCGCTCTCGACATACGTTGGCCACGCCAAGATCTCCGATACTTATTGGTATCTGACCGGCGTCCCGGAACTCATGGCGGTCTCTGGCAAACGGTTCGAGCTGTTCGCCTCTAGGGTTGGAGGGGATCATCATGACTGATCCCAAGCTCACACCGTCCTTCCCCGGGCTGCTTCAACGCTTTTTCGTCGAGCATCTGGGCAATCAGCGAGCCGTCAGTCCGCGCACCATCGCCGCCTACCGCGATACCTTCCGATTGTTGCTCAACTTCACCGTGGCGACGATCGGAAAGGCGCCCACTCGGCTGACCCTGGCCGAACTCGATGCGCAGTTGATTCTGAGCTTCCTCGACCACTCGGAGAAGAAGCGGAGCAACGGTGCCCGCACCCGCAACGCCCGCCTGGCAGGGCTTCGCGCTTTCCTTAAATATGCCGCCCACTACGACCTGACTGCGCTCCCCGTCATCGAACAGGTGCTGGCCATTCCGATGAAACGGTTCGACCGGCAGGTCCTGGGATTTTTGTCGCGCGACGAGATGCAGGCGATCCTTGACGCGCCGGATGCACGGACCTGGGCAGGTGAGCGGGACCGCGCGCTGTTCAGCCTGATGTACAACACCGGCGCCCGCGTGTCTGAAGCCATCGGCCTGCGCGTCGGCGAGGTCGTCGTCGACGGTTCGGCGGTCGCGCACCTGCATGGCAAGGGGCGCAAAGACCGCAGCGTGCCGCTCTGGCGTACGACCGCCAACCTGATCGGCAACTGGAGGCGCCGGTTGGACTGCGCGGGCGAGTAGGACTTCCTGTTTCCGAACCGAGGCGGAGGGTGCATGGCGCGTTCGAACGTCACCCAGCGCCTTGAGCTTGCGGTCTCGGCCGCTGCGGAACGTTACCCGCAACTCGCGCGTCGCTCGATTTCGCCTCAAACCATCCGCCACACCACGGCGATGCATCTCCTGCAGTCCGGCGTCGACATCAGCGTCATCGCCCTGTGGCTGGGTCATGAGAGCCCCGCCACGACGCACATGTACCTTCAGGCGGATCTCGCCATGAAGGAACGCACGCTCAACCGACTGCTGCCCACGACGGCCAGTCAAGGCCGGTATCGGCCGCCGGACCAGCTCATGCAGTTCCTGATGAGCCTTTGAAACTATGCGCAGTTCGCCAGCCGGAAATCGTCCGAGAATCCGATGGTTATAGGCTCCTGTCCCGGCGATCTGTACATAATCACGAGGTGCGCATGCGTGTTTCAGTAAGTCCCGGACACCGGTTTCAGTAAGTCGCGGACAGCA
>NZ_LPVS01000230.1:0-5142 GCF_014843905.1 Mesorhizobium silamurunense
TCTACCTCACCACACGCGCCCATCCCGCGCAGCGGGTTCGTTCTTCGGCCCCACAAAATTGCTTGTCAGCAACGCGCCCAATAGCTGACATGCAGATCCGGCCAGTAAGTGGACACTGACTAGCCGGCCAGCTCTGGCGCTCTCAGCGCCCGATGAACCGACACAGTGGACGGATTCTGACCTGCGGACTCAGTCCGTCGAAGGCACGGAGTGATGCTCGTGTGCGATGCGCCAGTCGCCATCGACCTTGCGCAGGCCCACAGTCAGTCGGAACAGAAAGCCGTCCTTGTCTAAAGGATTGCTGGATGAGTCAGGCCCGCACCACATGATGGCGACCGCGAAGGCGACGTCCGCGCCCGCGGTAACGGCGAGTTCCCGAAAGTCGAAGACTGTACCGGGCTTGTGGTAACGGAAAAGCAGATCCCAGGTCTGTTCGCAGGCTTCGATGCCCCTGCATTGAAGTGGCGGCGGCAAGTCGAACATCACCATGTCCCGCTCATGGTGCGCAAGAATGGCGGGAAGATCGTGCCGGCGGACTGCGTCCGCCCAGTCCTCGAGAAGGGCTTTGATCCGGGCTTCTTCGGCGTTGGCCTGTTCAGGCATGGTTTGGACTCACTGTTGCGACCCTAGGACGAACGAAGGCTGGCAAATCCGACAACATCTCTGCAGTCCTCCAAGCCGCTGATGCTCACAGCACCCGTTTCGGAAATTTAGGCCATTCGGCGCTTGGCCGTCGGCTTCGCGCCCCAAGTCGGCCGTTCGGACTCGCTTCGCCTTCGCATAAAAGCGGACGGTCGCGGGCAAAGCGCATGGCGGCAATGCAACCCGTTTTCAGCCATCACAATGCGCCAGTCGATCTGAAAAAAGTGGTCGTTCATGTGACGCCTATTCATGGGGGAGCAACCCCAAAAGGGAAGTAGGGTTCGTCTCGCTGCCTTATCGGTTAATCTCTCGCGGCCGAACTTCTGCGCCGTTACGACAGGGCGACCATCTCTTTCGTTCCCCGTGCCGCTCGCCCAGGTGCGAGAAAAGCCAGAAGCTCCGCTCCGGGAGTATTTTACTTGCCGAAATCCAGTCATAACATGTGCCGCAGCGGTAGATTCGGGGGGCGGCATGTATCTGTGCGGTGAAGGCATTGATGAGATACTGATCGAACTGTACCCGATCCTTCTCGCGGAGGGAGCCGCGAACGTCGGCACCCGCGGCGAAATGCGAGAAAGGCTTGGGGTGTCCTTCCGAATGACTAACCCCAGAGCTCGGATCAGTCGATCGCAGGACCGTGGCAAGCCGTTCAGCGCCTTGGGGGAACTGCTTTGGTATCTCGGAGGCTTCAATACTCTCGAGTTCATCAAGGAATATATCCCGGATTACGCCAAGGATGCCGAAGATGGCATCCTCGCTGGCGCCTACGGTCCGCGGATCCATGCGATGCGCGGAAGCATCAACCAGCTTGAGAATGTCACCAGGCTTCTGAAAGAGAAATCCACGTCCAAGCGCGCTGTGATCCAACTTTACGATGCTGCGGACATCGCGGTCCATCACGAGGAGATTCCGTGCACGACTGCACTGCAATTCGTAGCGCGCGACGGCCGTCTTCACATGTCCACCACGATGCGGTCGAACGACGCGTACAAGGGCCTGCCGCATGACGTGTTCTGCTTCACTATGCTCCAGGAGATGATGGCAACTCGCCTTGACCTCGATCCGGGGGATTACCTTCACTACGCCACCAGCATGCACGTTTACGACGGCTCGATCGAGCCGATGAAGAATTACGTGAATGAAGGACATCAGAAGACCGTGCAAATGCCCCCGATGCCTTCCGGAGACGCATTCTCGATTACCGACGCGCTGTTGCAGGCTGAGGGGGAGATCCGGGCAGAAAAGAAAATTCGGGCCGAAGACTTTGCGAGAGAACCATACTGGGCTGACATCATTCGCCTTCTCCAGGTGTTCTGGGCTACTAAACGGCGGGGTGCACCAGGATTCGAAGGTCTCGACGAGTTGAAGGCCGAGTTTCATGACGAGGTTTATCGAACATATCTCGAGCGAAGGCTGAAGACCCGAGCCCTGCGAGATACCAAAACAAATGGAGCAGCCTGAAATGTGGCCGACCAGGCAGCTGCAGCATGCGCAGATCTCTAGCGCTCTTCAGACCTTCTCCGCCAGCGTTCGTAATCTTCCAGGTGCCTCGGGAAACCTAGCGCGCGACACACTCGCGATGCAGCTCCTCGCGAGCCTAAGACGCGAAGATTACTACAGGCGAGTACAGGAAAGGCCCGTCACTGCAAGGAAAGCAGATCCCAATTCGGGCACGTTCGATGCCGAGCGCGCGGTTGCATATCATATGCAGAACGGCAACGTAGAAGAGGCGGCATGGCTTGTTTTCCTCATGACGCATTTCGCTCGACCTGCGTCTTCCGGATGGCTTCGACTGCAGCAGGTATACGGCCGCCTCGGGGCTGGGGTGTGGGACTGGCAGACTGTTTCGAACAACCCACAGGCAATGATCTCATGGCTCGCCGCGAATTGGATGAACATCGGGGGAAAATTCGGCAATCACCGGAAGTACGAGAGTCTGCGGCCGAATTCCAACAGGAGCTTCGGCGACGTCCTGCTCAGCTACGTCGGTTGGATAGGGCCCACGGGACATCAAGCGTTCTTCGCTGCAAAGATCCAGCAAACAGGCAACAATCCCGCAACGATCTTCGATGCTCTTTATCGGAGCATGAGCGTGAAGACCTTTGGGCGCCTTGCGAAGTTCGATTACCTTGCGCTGATCGGGCGATACGGTATCGCACCGATCGAGCCAGGATCCGCCTACTTCAAGGGCGCCACGGGTCCCGCTTCCGGCGCACGCCTCCTGTTCACAGGTTCACACACTGGCGCGGCGACGGAAGCTCAGCTTCAGAGCTGGGTGGATGAGTTGGATGCACACCTTCACGTAGGAATGGCCGTGATGGAGGATGCCTTGTGCAACTGGCAGAAGAGCCCGACCGCATTCGTCCACTTCAAAGGATAGCGATCCTAGACGGTGGCTGGATTGATCTGCCTCCAGTCCCACGTACGCTTAAGATAGTTCAACTTGTCGGGCTCCAGCATTCCACGGTGCTGCATCTGTCCGACGGTTAGGCCTGGAGCCACTCCAATCGACACGCTGAAGCGAACGATGTCGTCTCGTTTCGGCCTGACGCGTTCAAATTCGGACTCCCGAAGGGCAGGAATGACGCATTCCGCCGCGAACTCGTTGGCCTCGTTTTCCCGATCTGCGTCCCCCGGTAGAGCATCATCGTCAACGAAGGTGTTCGCCTTATGGAGCACCAGATGTCCGATCTCGTGGAAAACCGTGAACCAGAACTGATCATCCCGCTTGTAGCGGAAGCTCAGCAGGAGCATTGCCTTGTCGGGATCGACCATTCGTATCGCGCCGCTGGCGCGGCAGCCATCGGGAGCCTTGACGACTACAAGCGCAACACCCGCTTCCGCGCAGAGCGTCCTCAACCTCGGTAGAAAGAGCTGAGGATGGCGGATCATAGAAAGCCTTCGGATGTCCCGCAGCCGATCCATCAGATTCCCGGAATTCCAGGCGCGTGTCTGGATCATGTCGGCCTCAAGTTCGCCGCGCCGGAGCCATAGAAGAGTGGCATCTTCCTTTGACGCGAATGCCTTGGAGGTACGATAGTTCGTTTCGCCTACCAGGCGCCCATATCGACCCGTCCACGATTCTGCGTCCGGAACGTTGTAGAACACCAATCTCTTGCGGATTTCGGTCGCACGGCGCTCTAGGGATAGCTTGCCACGCGCTTTCTGGCCCGGAGCGGGTAGGCGCAGCAGCAGATCCTCATGTCCACTTTCTCGGACTTGAACCACAGCACGGTCGACCGCCGTATCGAAGTTCTCCTGCCGCTTCAGCCAGAATTTCGCCGTCGCTCCCAGGACCGCCGACAGTGTCGAAGCGGAAGACTCGTCGATCTGCCGCGACCCGTCTATGAGGCTGCGGACAGCATCAAGCCCATCCTCGAAGCGCTCGGCAAGGTCACGCGCGGAAATGTTGCGTCGTTGCATAATTGCGCGGATCGAGTCGCCAGGTTTCGAAAACCAGTTGGCTGTAGCGTGCTCATCGATCATCGTACTTCCGATATGGCTGTCAGCTTCACGAATTCAACACTGGCCCAGTCAATCCGCCCATCGTGCGTCAGTGTGACGTTCTGATCCACGCTCACGAAGGTTGCGGTGTAGCTCGAACCGATGGCGACTTCAAAGCTCTCATCGTCATTGATGGTCACGTTTCCCCCAAGGATCTCATGCCACCCCTGAACATTCTCGAAAGCTTCCGCATCCGCAAGCTCGGTGACCAGGCGATCTGCATATGTTCTACCAAACCGTTGTTCCGCCACGTCACGGTTGAGGCAACAATGCTTTAGGTCGGCCGTCCCATACGAAATCTGCATCCGCGAGTCAGCGTCCGCTCGCGAAATACTGGATGGCGAGGCTTGCGCCACCCTGATCGGCTAAGACTACCTTCATTGAGGACGAGCCGTTCCCTGAGGTTTGTCCGCTTGCTTGGCGCGGATACGATCAATGCGGGACCAGTTCCTGCCCAGTTCCTGTTCGGCGGCCTCATTCATGTCAACGCTGGTGGCGTTGCAGAGGGCTGCGAGCGTAACGAGTACGCCCCCAACTTCTTGGCGCACGTCACCTTTCGCCCTACCGAACACGTAGTCCACCAGTTCGAGTGCCTCGTCCTTTGTGCAGGAGTTCGCCTGAGCGAGTTCGAGCGCCTCTTCAAGGAAGCGATGATTGCGCTCCTGTACATCGAGGTGCGCCGACGTCGGAAGGCACGCGACAATCCATTGCCACACGCGGTGTTGAAACGAGCCTGAAGGCATGTCTACTCCCAGAGGTTGCCCTGAGAAGACACTGAGTCTGAGGTAGATTCAAGTTTCAGGGGAACAACTAAGCCCGATGGACAATAAAGGTTGTGCATAAAAGCCGTGGCTTTTTCTTGCGGCCGGCCTCGTTCTCTTCCGACAGAAATCTCAATCTCGTCACGATGCCGCCAGACCGGATGCTGAATGACAGCTTCTCGCCGATTGTGTTGAAAAACTCCGGCTTGAAGCAGCTCTGAAGCACTGATTCAAT
>NZ_LPVS01000236.1:0-5187 GCF_014843905.1 Mesorhizobium silamurunense
GGCGCCGCGGATCACCAGCGGCGTCGACGGTCCGACCGCCAGTCCGCCGGCCTTCGCCACGCGGTCGCCGGTCGGCAGGCTGGCCAGCGCCCGGTTGAGCCATCCGGTGGTGGCGTTGCCGGGGCCGGGCAGGCCGCTTTCCAGCACGTCCTGGCCGTCGAAATGCGAGCGGTCGCGATACCCGGTCGCGGCGGCATGCACCGCCGCCGCCTGGCCCGCCCTGAACAGCCGCGCGAACACCGGCATGGCCGGATTGACCGCGAAGAAGCCGTCGAGCAGCAGCGCCGGATTGGCGCCCGAGAGCGAAAGCGCGATGTCGCCATGCAGGCCGGCATAGTCGGGGTCGCCGACCGGGCCGATCGTCGACAGGCCGTCCAGCGCGCCGCGCAGCACGATGACGATCAGGCGCGGATCGCGATTGCCGGCGGCGCGCGCGAAACGCGGCAGATAGGCCCAGGCAAACAGCGCGCCGCCGATCATCAGCACAGCGCGACGGGATGGGTTCGGCGTTTCACAAAGAAGGCTCATGGCCGCTTCTCCGTTGTTGTTCACCGGCGCTGGAATTCCGGCGCCATCAGCAGCAGCGCCAGGCCCTGCTGTTTGGATTCGGCGCGCGCGATCGCCTCTCGCGTCTCGGCAGAGGCGGACGCGCCGATCATTGTGGAAAGCATGTCGTCGGGATTGCCGACATCGTCCGCCTGCTTCGCAGCCTGCCAGGCGATATCGAGGCGCGTCTTCAGGCCCTCGGCCGAAGCCCAATTGTCGGTCCGGTCGGAAAAGCCGTTCGGCCCGGGCGGTTGCCAGAGCGGCTCGCCCAAGGCCCTTAGCCAGCGAAGCGTCCGTTGCGGCTCGTTGCCGGCGGCAGGGCCGACCGCTCGCCGGACCGCCACCACATAGTCGAAGGGCGAGCGCAGCTTGGTGAGCGGCATCGACCAGGCTTCCGGCAGATCGATCAGGGAAAGCGCCAGCGCGCGCAGGTCGCCGTCCGTCTTGGTGAAGATTTCGGCAAGATGGTCGACTGCGACCGGAAGAGGATCGTCGGCGATGAAATGACGCGCGAGCTTGGTGGCAATGTGCTGCGCGGTCGCCGGGTGGCGGGCGATGTCGTTGAGCGCGGCCTCGGCTTGGTCCATGCCGCCGGACCGATAGGTCTTGCCGAGCAGCACCGCCTCGCCCGGCTGATGCGCATTGGCGTTGAAGACGAACGTGCCGGGTTCGCCCAAGCGCCCTTTCCGTCCCGCGATCGTCCAGCCGGTCAGCATGCCGGCGAAGCTGGTGACGTCGGCCTGGCTGTAGTCGCTGCCGACCCCCAGCGTGTGCAGTTCCAGGATCTCGCGGGCGAGGTTCTCGTTGAGGCCGCGGCCGCGCCTTTTGCCGGCGCGGGAGTCCGGCCCCATCGACTGCTGGTTGTCGAGATAGAACAGCATCGCCGGGTGATGCTCGACCGCCAGCAGCATGTCGGTAAAGCGGCCGAGCACGAAGGGGCGGACCGCTTCGCGTTCGAAGGCGCCGGCACAGGCCCGCACGATCTGGGCCTTGGCGACCGAGACGCAGAAATGGTTCGACCAGAAGCCGACCAGCCGTTCGACAAAGCCGGGCGCGGCACCGAGTGCCTTGTCGAAACGGGCTTGCGCCTCGTCTCTGTAGATATCGGCCTCGACCGGCGGCACGACCGGCTTCTCTTTTGCGTCTGTCGGGTTGTCCGCGGTGTCTGTTGCAGGTTGCATGACGAGCGCCGCCTTCTCGTCCCGCGCCGCCTTGCGCTCCGCGGCGGCGGCCATGCTGGCCGTGGATCACGGCGGTGCCATCCAACAACCCGGCATTCTTTGAATCGTCGGCCGAGACAAGCGCGATATCCTGCTGCTTGAGCTCGGCCCTGAGATAGCCGCGCGCGTCGGCCGCGATCTTGCCGAGATCGTCGCCGGGTCTCGCGCCGAGCCCAAATCGGTTGAGCGCAACCAGGGCTGGATCGAGCGGAGCGGCATTTGAAACGGATAGGGCCAACGCAGCCTCCGTAACGTGGGCCGGCGCAGGTCGCGTCGGCGGCATGTGCTAACGGCCGAAAGGGTCTCATGATGCCGGTGCCGGCATCATGAGACCGGCAGGCGGCTTACCAGCGGCGCCAGTAGTGATAGCGGTGCCAGGGATGCCAGGCCGGGCCGATATAGACGCGCGATCCGCCCCAATAGCCCGGATAGATCACGCGGCGATTGGGGACGCAGCGCCCCCAGCGGTTGGGATGCCATCCGGGGCCGCAGCCCAGGCCACATGCTCGACAATTGCAGGTGCTGCAACCGGCGCCATCGGCATTGCGGAAGCCGCACTTGCCGCGACCGTCCCGCCGACGGCAAGGGCGGCAGCGAGCGAATATTTCGTCAGACCGTTCATGGGATAC
This sequence comes from Mesorhizobium silamurunense, assembly GCF_014843905.1. Taxonomy (NCBI): domain Bacteria; kingdom Pseudomonadati; phylum Pseudomonadota; class Alphaproteobacteria; order Hyphomicrobiales; family Phyllobacteriaceae; genus Mesorhizobium; species Mesorhizobium silamurunense. The sequence continues at coordinate 2,396 of NZ_LPVS01000236.1, forward strand.
TCCCGAAATTTCTCGAGGTTGAAACGAACCTGCCCGCATTCTCGCGGCAGGCTTGTCCCTCTTTCCCTTGAACGGAGGCGGCTTGCGGTTTCCGTCGCTGCCTATGGCGTATTTTTTGGCGGGATCGGCCGCTGCCTGCCGACATGGCGCAGCAGGGCGTCGGCCAGCAGCTTACGGTCTTCCGGCGAGCTCGACGCGGCGAATTCGACGATGCGCTGTTCCAGCCGGCTGCGGATGGTGGCGTCGGCATTGCGCGCCCGCTCCAGGGCGGCGGCCAGAGCGTTGGCGTCGAGCGTCGGCTGCTGCAGGAGGTTTGCCGCCTCGCGCCGTGCCTGCTGCCCGTCGAGTATGACCGCGCGGAATTCGCGACGAACCTCGCGCAGCGCCTGGCGGAATGCCTTGCGGTCGTTGGCGGGAAGCTGCCCGCCGGCCGATTCCAGCGAATAGCCCACGCCGGAACGGCCGATCAGCCAGCCGGCGCCGCCGGCAACAGCGCCGATCAGAAAGACGTTCAGCACCAGCGAAGCCGCGAAAAGACGAGCGTTCATAGGTCCTCCGTGTCGGCGTCGGGACCGGCATCGCCGAACGACGTTGCGTTGGCATCCATCACATAGCGGTCGGACGGGGCATCTGGAGTGACGACGGTGACCAGCGCCAGCCCGGCCACGGCACCAGCGAGACCAACGCCGGCGAGCCCGAAACCCAGCCACCAGAACCGGCGATGACGTCCTTGCCTGAGTTGCGTGGTGGCTCTCGCGACAATCTCGCCATGCAGCGCCGGGCTTGGGGCTTCGACATGATGACGGTCGAGGATGGCGTCGAGCCTGCCGGCGCTCGCTAGGATTGCGCGGCCCTCTTCGCTTTCGGCAAACAGCGCGGCGGCAGCCTGCTCGGCCCGCGGCCAGCGATGCAGGGCGCTGCCATAAGCCTCCGCCAGTGCGGCAAAGCGCTTGGCATCCATTGACCCATCTGCAGCCTTTCTTTCCTCAGCCATGTCGTTCCCCCTTCCACGGTTTTGACGTGGCCCCCCACGCCCCGAGGATCGAGAATGCCCCAGGAACCGCCAGGTGCTTCGCTGTCTCAATCATCGCCGTCACCTCCGATGAGCATAGCCTGCAGCGCGCGACGACCCCGCGCGAGCAGGCTTTCCAGCGCGTCGACGCTGACCTGCATGGCGCCGGCGGCCTCGATGTTGGACATCTCCTGATAATAGACGAGCACGATCGCCTCACGCTGGCGCGGCGCGATGCGTTGCAGCGCCTGCTGCACGCGCAGGCCTTCGTCCCCGGCGTCGGGAAGCGGCGCTTCATCGGCCACCTCCGGCAGCTCGTCCGTCGTCCACTCGCGGCGCCGCCGCAGCCGGTCGTAACAGAGGTTGAGCGCCACACGGTGGATCCAAGTGTCGAAACGCGTGTGCCCCTGCCGCCAGCCGGAGGCGTGGCGCCAGATGCGCACGAAGGTCTCCTGGGCGACGTCCTCGGCCTCGGCCGCGTCGCCGAGCATGCGGGTGGCGAGCGAAAGCACGCGCGGCAGCTTGCGCGCCACCATCGCCTGCACTGCGGCCGCATCGCCGGCACCGATGCGCCGTACCAGTTCCTCGTCCGGATCGGCGCCCATCAGCCGGGGCGCTCCCAATGATCATCGTGCTGCATAACCTCTCGGTCATTGCTCCTGGTTGGGAGCGGTTTTGTGGCCCGGCCTCTCGTCGACGCCGAGCATGCCGTCGCCATTCTTGTCGAGCCTGGCGAAGCGCTTGGCGAGAAAGGCGTCGAGTTCCGCCTTGTCGACGAATCCGTCCGTGTTGGCGTCCATCCGCGCGAAGGATCTGGCCGGGTCGCCCTTGGCCTTGCGCTCGGTCTGGAACGCCGTCCACTCGGCGAGGCTGACCTTGCCGTCGCCGTCGGTGTCGGCTCGCATGAAAGCCTTTTCCCGGCGCGCCTCGAACTTTTCCAGCGTGGTGCCGGGCTTGGCGGCGGCGGGGGTGGGCGCGCTTGGCGCCAGTTGCGCCGGTGCGGGGGTTGGCGTCGTTGTCTGGGCAGTCGCGGCGGCGGCCTGCAGGCCAAGGGCTACGACAAGAGCAATTCCAGGAAAAGTGTGAAACGGTTTTCCGTCAGGAATTGCGTAAAAACAAAGAGATAGAGCGGATCGCCGTTTCATTGAAACGGTGAAACGCTCTATTGTCGAACGGCGGATCATGCTCTCGTCTCCGGTTGCGCGCGACCATTGGCGGCCATGCTTCAGCCGTTAAACGCGGCAATAGTGAAAATCCGTCGGTCGTTCCGCCTACGAGACTGGCGGTTTCCGGAAGCGCTGGGCAGTAGCCTTCAGGGGGCGGAAACTATTTGCGTTCGGTGACCACCACTAACTGGTCCGGCTTGAAGCCTGCATGTTGCGGGGTCCAGACATCGCCTTCGCGGTTGAACCAGTGGCACAGATAAGTGCCCGAGGCGGCGCCATCGCTCACCGTCATGTCCGGGCCTCCGGATTTCAGCCTGACGACGTCTCCGGTCTTGAAACTATTAGGCATTTCGACCTCCCATGCTGACGCCGGGAGTTTCCCACCAACAGCGATTCCCGACAATGGCCGAGATGCGCCGACAAAGTGGTACAGGGCTGGAAATGCAAGGAAAACTGGTGCCGCTTGCGTGACTCGAACACGCGACCCCATCATGAAGCCGGACATTCGGCCCAACCAGCGCTTTTGACCCAACGGCGACATTTGTCTGGACCGTCGGTGGGTCTCGTCAGGGTGGAAACCGGAAGTTCGACGCGAACCCAACAGAGAGCTCGAC
>NZ_LPVS01000231.1:0-5631 GCF_014843905.1 Mesorhizobium silamurunense
CGATTCAGGCTTCGTTTGCGAAAGAGCCTGACTTCTTCAACAGCCTGCTAGACGATCCAACCACGTGTTGTTTCTGCTGCGGAGCCCGCAGTCATGGCTTCGAGAGTTGCCCGAAGTCGACGCAAGGCAGGTGGAGACGGCCCGAGATCTTCGCGTCAGAGAATACCGATGCCCTTCAGAGGAAACTGGATGAATTTGGGCGCTCGCAGCGGGTATCCGAGTGAACCGAGTCCTGTTTCTCATCGCTGATTTTTGGGGCGCCCCCCGGGTTTTACTTCGTTCTGATGGCCATGGTCCTTTGCACGTTGCTTGTGCCGCTCGGGTTGACCAAGGTCGTCACCTATGCCTTGTCAGTCGCCGCTATTATCATAACCGGGGTCGTTCTGATCCAAGGATATCGCGACACGTTGGCCATTCATGCCAAACTCGACGAGATCATCATCGCTCTTGATGAGACAAGGAATGACGTCGTTGGACTCGAACACAACCGCATGAAATCGACGAGAAGCTCGCTGAAATAGAGGCCGAGGCGAAGACAGGCTAGGCGGTTTGGGCGGCGAGCGATGCCCGCTGATCGAGTAGCGATCGGCGGGCTTTCGCGATGGCCGTCGCACAGAGCGGAGGGTGCATTGGCCCGCAAACTCGACCTCAGAAGCGGCCGGCCGGTTTGGTTCGCCTATCGCGCTCCACCTGTCCGAGTGGGAAGGCTGACACGAGATGTAAAGAGCGAGGTGCTGGTCGTAGGGATGGGCATCAGCGGCGCCATGATGGCGGAAGCGCTGGCGCGCGCGGGCCATGGCGTGATGTGCATCGATCGACGTGGCCCGCTCCTCGGATCAACCTCGGCGACGACGGCTCTGGTGCAGTTCGAACTTGATCAGCCGCTGGTCAAACTTTCCGCGATCAAGGGCAAGCTCGACGCCGCGCGCGCATGGCGGCGCTCGCGCCTGGCGGTAATCAATCTTCGCGGGCGGATCGCCGAACTCGGCATCAATTGCAACCTCGCCAGCGCGCCTTCACTCTATCTGGCGGGCAATATGCTGGGACCGGCGGAATTGCGCGCCGAAGGCAACGCACGCCGGCAGGCCGGGATCGCCGCGACCTATCTGACCCGCCAGTCCCTAGTGGACAGGTTCGGAATCGATCGCGACGCAGCCATCCTCAGCCACGATAACATTGCGCTCGACCCGCGCAAGCTCGCGGCAGGACTGCTGCTAAGGGCGCTGGCGCGGAAGGCACGTTTTTATGCACCAGTGCAGGCGACCGAGATCGAGCACAGTCGCGATGAGGTTGTTGTCAAAACCAGTCTCGGTCCGACGATCTCGGCACGACATCTAGTGCTGGCAACTGGTTATGAGCTGACCGACGTCATCCCGCAGACCGCGCACAGCATCGTTTCAACCTGGGCGATCGCCACGGCCCGCCAGCCAAAAGACCTATGGCCTGCGGCTGCTCTGCTGTGGGAGGCATCGGAGCCCTATCTTTACATTCGGACAACGGCGGACGGCCGGGTCATTTGTGGCGGTGAGGACGAGGATTTCACCGATGAAGAGCATCGCGATACATTGATCGCCGATAAGGCCCAGCGCCTGGCGGCCAAACTGGGCCATCTGCTCCCAAAGCTGAACACCAGACCGGAATTTGCATGGACCGGCTCCTTCGGCACCACGACCTCCGGCCTGCCCTATATCGGCACCCTGCCCCGCCACCCTCGCATCCACGCCGTGATGGGCTATGGCGGCAATGGCATCACCTTCTCTCAGATCGCTTCCGAGATGGTTTCATCCGCGATTGGTGGGCTCGAGGACATCGACGCGGAGCTGTTTGCATTCAGCGGCTCCTAGGTAGGAGCATAGGCGACAAACTGGACGGCCTCACTCGCCAGCAGGGCCCCCAAAATTGGCACCTCCGTTGACGCGACATCGACGCTCAAGTTTCTTTTCAAAGCTTAACCCCCGGTTCCCTTCCCCACAGACGCAGCTTGCGGCAGGAATGCACAAAGGTGTTTATCCCTTCCGACCCGTCAAGCGGTATGAGCCCTTCGTCTGAATCAACTTCAACCCCGGCTTTGACAAAGAGCGGGGAGGAAGAGGGCACAAAGGCGATGAACTTGAGGTGGGCGAAGGCGTCAGCAACAAAGTCTCGCGCAGCAGACTCTTCGGCTAGCCTGTCTGCACCCTCTTCCGACAGCAGGACAGCCACGGCATCGAACAGGACCGAGGGCCCGCCGTCGATCATGTGCCGGGCTTCGATCCAGCTTCCATCCCAAGCTTCGACGCCCCCGACTTTCGGAGCAATCACCTCCATCGTGGCACCTTCCTTCTCGATCGCAGTCTGAAGCTTCTTCAGCAACCCCGCATCGACGCCCGAACTGATCAGAACGCCAACCTTGCGCCCCGCGAAACTGTTCGGTCCATTCTCGATGATGCTGAGCGCCGGGGACGGATCGAGATCGTCTCTTGGCGCCACAGCGGCATCCGCGGGCTTGGGCATTTTTTGGATGCCAAGCTTGTCGGCGACGGTTACGGCCAATCCCTCGTCGATGTTGATAAGATGAGCGACCATTCGCTCACGGATTACGGGCGTCTCGACCTTGCTCAGCTCGAAAGTCAAAGCCATCGCGATATGCCGTTGTTCAGGTGGCGTCTGGCTGTTGAAGAACTGCCGCGCTTGGCTGTAGTGGTCGGCGAAACTTTCGGCCCGCAGGCGGACCTTTTGACCTTCCTCCGCATCGGCGAAGGAGCGAAACCCGGGCTCTGGCGACTCACGCGGGCCTTCTCCGAAGGAGTTTGGCTGATAGTTCGTCCTGCCAGTCGGATTGCGCATCGCCATATGTCCATCCTGCTGGAAATGATGGAACGGGCACTTTGGCGCGTTGATCGGAATATGCGTGAAGTTCGGGCTGCCGAGTCGCTTTAGCTGCGTGTCGAGATACGAGAAGTTGCGGCCTTGCAGCAATGGATCGTTGGAGAAGTCGACGCCGGGCGGCACGTTCTGCGTCATGAAGGCAACCTGCTCGGTTTCGGCAAAGAAATTGTCGGGCATGCGGTTGAGCACCAGTCGGCCAACCGCTATAGGCTCAAGCTCTTCCTCCGGAATTATCTTCGTCGGGTCGAGCACATCGAAGGCGAAACTGTCAGCAAATTCCTGGTCGAAAAGCTGAACCCTGAGTTCCCATTCCGGGAAATTGCCGGACTGGATTGCCTGCCAAAGATCGCGGCGATGAAAGTCCGGATCGGCGCCGTTGATCTTGACCGCCTCGTTCCAGACCACCGACTGCAGTCCGAGCTTCGGCTTCCAATGAAACTTGACGAAGGTGGACTCGTCCTTGGCGTTGAGGAAGCGAAACGTGTGCACGCCAAAACCTTCCATGAAGCGGAAGGAGCGCGGGATCGCCCGGTCCGACATGACCCACATGATCATGTGCATCGATTCCGGTGTCAGCGAGATGAAGTCCCAGAAGTTGTCATGCGCGGACTGGGCTTGGGGAAAAGCCCGGTCAGGCTCCTCCTTGACGGCATGGACCATGTCCGGAAACTTGATCGCATCCTGGATGAAGAAGACCGGTATGTTGTTGCCGACGATGTCCCAGTTTCCTTCCTTTGTATAAAGCTTGACCGCGAAGCCGCGGACGTCGCGGGCGAGATCGAACGAACCCTTGGAACCGGCAACGGTAGAGAACCGAACGAAGGCAGGAGTTCGCTCGCCGGCGCGCTGAAAGATGTCGGCGCGCGTGTATTTGGCGAGCGAGTCGTAGGTCTCGAAGAAGCCGTGCGCCCCATAGCCGCGGGCGTGCACGACCCGCTCGGGTATCCGTTCATGGTCGAAGTGGAAGATCTTCTCGCGGAAATGGAAGTCTTCAAGAACCGTCGGGCCGCGCTCGCCGATCCTCAGCGAGTTCTGGTCATCCGAGACCGGCCCGCCCTGGGCTGTGGTCAAGACATCCCTCTCGGATTCGGCAAGTTGATGCAGTTCCCCACCTGCACCTCTCGACAATGTCTGATCGTGGATGACGGCCGTTTTGCCGTCGCTGCGACGTGGTGCCTTGGCCATTGCTAATTTCCTTAAAGGGTTGTGACGCGTTCTGGGGAGCAAAGGCGCGGACCCACCGCCTTTCGGCGATGGATCCTGAAGGTTAAATGCGATTGCTGTTGCGCACGCGATCGCGTTCGATCTCGTCAGGGGTGTAGTTCTCAGCCTCGGCGTCGAACCCCGTCCAGCCACCGGCCTCGTAGACACTGCGGCGTTCTTCGAGATTTACCGAGCCGGTTTGGCCGAGTATTCGCCGGGCGTCGCCAGCAAGCTGATCGTCGACCTTGGCCGTCACCAGCGTTCCGCCGCGGCGCACGCCCTCAGCATAGACATGGGCATCTCTTTCGGAGACGTCAGATTCGGTGAGAGCTCCGACAATCCCGCCGGCAGCCCCGCCGACCACCGCGCCGCCTAAGGCGCCGACCGCGGTAGCGGCCAACCATCCGGCGGCCACCACAGGGCCGACGCCCGGAATGGTCATGATACCGAGCCCCGTCAGCAGACCGCCGGCACCGCCGAGGACGGCACCCACCCCGGCGCCGCCGGCTGCATCCTCAGCAGCCTTGGAACTGTCTTTGTCGTACCAGTCCGTCGAATTGTTGGCGACAATGCTAATATCGGAATTCGGAATGCCGCTTGCCTCCAGTTCGCCGACGGCATCGGAAGCGTCATCGTAATTGTCGAATAGTCCGGTCACGGTCTTCATGTTCTTGAACTCCAATTCTTTGTTCAGTTTGTGCCGGCAACGACGTTGCCTTGATAGTCTAGAGCAACGGCTATCTTCTTGCCGTCCTTGGTCGCCTGACCGCGCCAGATCCCCTGATCGTCCTTTGTCAGCGCGGACACTTCCGAGAAGCCGGCATCCTGGATGCGGCTCTTGGCCTGGTCCTCGGTGAAGCTGTTCGCGCCCGGCGCTGGAGCGGCCGGATTTGCGGTATCGGTTGTGGTGACGGCAGGGGTTGTCGAGCTCGTGGAAGACGTGTCGTGCGTGGTGGAAGCGATCTTCTCGATCATTTCCTGGTGCATCTTGAGCGTCGGTACGGTCTCCTGGGCGAATGTCTTCAATTGCGCATTGTCGCCATCCTTGGCGTAGCTCTCGAACAGCTTGACTGCGTCCGCGTGTGCGTCACGCTGCATCTGGACATAGGACTTATCTATGGGGTCCTTGGCGGTCTGCAGAGCTTCGAGATCGCTCCTATGCTTGGCATTCAGCTCTGTCGGCACCTTCAGCTTCTGTTTGCCAGCAATCGTTTCGAGCTTAGCATTGGCCGCGCCATGATCGTCGATCATCTTCTGCGCGAAATCCTTCACGCTCCGATTCTGGATTTTGCCTTCGGCGATCTTGCTCGAGTCGACCTCGAACATGCGTCCGGCAGCGGCCTTGTCGATAAACTCGTCTGCGGCGAAGGCTGGCAGCGCAAACATCAGGCTGTGGCTGTAGCCAGGGAAGCTCGAAGCAGACGGTTTTTCATGGAGAGATTCCTTGTTCCTTGGCGCCCATTGTGCTGTGAGCTTAACAAGCACCCTCCGTCTTTGTTCCCGGCGCTATTCAGCTAGGGTCAGGACTCATTGATCCAGAAGATGAAGGCTGCAGCGAAG
>NZ_LPVS01000232.1:2500-5830 GCF_014843905.1 Mesorhizobium silamurunense
ATTCCATTGAAGCAAGTCCCGCACAGGATTTGCTCGGATGACGATCTCTCCGAGATCGCATGATGGGTATTGGCAATGAGAACGATCAAGTGTCTTAAGGGCAATTGGTGGATGCCTTGGCATGCACAGGCGATGAAGGACGTGATACGCTGCGATAAGCTACGGGGAGGTGCGAATACCCTTTGATCCGTAGATTTCCGAATGGGGAAACCCACCTAAGGTACTTGGAAAATCAGAGCAGCAGGGCAGCTTGCTGCTGTGGTTTCCAAGTATCGATAATAGGTAACTTATCCTGAATACATAGGGATAAAGTGGCGAACGCGGGGAACTGAAACATCTAAGTACCCGTAGGAAAGGACATCAACCGAGACTCCGGAAGTAGTGGCGAGCGAACCCGGACCAGGCCAGCGGCGATGATGAGACAAGCGGAACCTTCTGGAAAGTTGGGCCATAGCGGGTGACAGCCCCGTACGCGTAATGCAAATCATCGTCCTTGAGTAAGGCGGGACACGTGAAATCCTGTCTGAAATTGGGAGGACCACCTTCCAAGCCTAAGTACTCGTGCATGACCGATAGCGAACTAGTACCGTGAGGGAAAGGTGAAAAGCACCCCGACAAGGGGAGTGAAAGAGTACCTGAAACCGATTGCCTACAAACAGTGGGAGCCCGCAAGGGTGACCACGTACCTTTTGTATAATGGGTCAGCGACTTAGTGTGACGAGCAAGCTTAAACCGATAGGTGTAGGCGCAGCGAAAGCGAGTCTGAACAGGGCGTTCAGTTCGTCGCATTAGACCCGAAACCGAGTGATCTAGCCATGAGCAGGCTGAAGGTAAGGTAACACTTACTGGAGGGCCGAACCCATAACTGTTGCAATAGTTCGGGATGACTTGTGGCTAGGGGTGAAAGGCCAATCAAACTCGGAAATAGCTGGTTCTCCGCGAAATCTATTTAGGTAGAGCGTCGACCGAATACCCCAGGGGGTAGAGCACTGGATGGGCTAGGGGTCCTCACCGGATTACCAAACCTAACCAAACTCCGAATACCTGGGAGTACTAGTCGGCAGACACACGGCGGGTGCTAACGTCCGTCGTGAAAAGGGAAACAACCCTGACCTACAGCTAAGGTCCCCAAGTTATGGCTAAGTGGGAAAGGATGTGAGGATCCCAAAACAACCAGGATGTTGGCTTAGAAGCAGCCATCATTTAAAGAAAGCGTAACAGCTCACTGGTCTAAATAAGGGTCTTTGCGCCGAAAATGTAACGGGGCTAAAGCCATACACCGAAGCTTAGGGTTCGTGAGCAATCACGAGCGGTAGCGGAGCGTTCTGTAAGCTGATGAAGCCGTACCCGTGAGGGGCGGTGGAGGTATCAGAAGTGCGAATGCTGACATGAGTAACGTAAGGGGAGTGAGAGACTCCCCCGCCGAAAGACCAAGGGTTCCTGCTTAAAGTTAATCTGAGCAGGGTTAGCCGGCCCCTAAGACGAGGCGGAAACGCGTAGTCGATGGGAACCACGTTAATATTCGTGGGCCTGGAGGTAGTGACGGATCACACAAGTTGTCCAATCTTATCGGATTGAAAGGGCAGCGGAGTGGTTCCAGGAAATAGCTCCTCCTTATAGACCGTACCCGAAACCGACACTGGTGGTCAGGTAGAGTATACCAAGGCGCTTGAGAGAACTATGCTGAAGGAACTCGGCAAATTGCACGCGTAACTTCGGAAGAAGCGTGACCCTTTTCTGCGCAAGCAGAGGAGGGTGGCACAGACCAGGGGGTAGCGACTGTTTATCAAAAACACAGGGCTCTGCGAAGCCGCAAGGCGACGTATAGGGTCTGACGCCTGCCCGGTGCTGGAAGGTTAAGAGGAGGGGTGCAAGCTCTGAATCGAAGCCCCAGTAAACGGCGGCCGTAACTATAACGGTCCTAAGGTAGCGAAATTCCTTGTCGGGTAAGTTCCGACCTGCACGAATGGCGTAACGACTTCCCCGCTGTCTCCAGCATAGACTCAGTGAAATTGAATTCCCCGTGAAGATGCGGGGTTCCTGCGGTTAGACGGAAAGACCCCGTGCACCTTTACTATAGCTTTACATTGGCATTCGTAGTGGCATGTGTAGGATAGGTGGTAGGCTTTGAAGCCTGGGCGCCAGCTCAGGTGGAGCCACCCTTGAAATACCACCCTTATTACTATGGATGTCTAACCGCGGCCCGTTATCCGGGTCCGGGACAATGTATGGTGGGTAGTTTGACTGGGGCGGTCGCCTCCTAAAGAGTAACGGAGGCGCGCGATGGTGGGCTCAGAACGGTCGGAAATCGTTCGCTGAGTGCAATGGCATAAGCCTGCCTGACTGCGAGACTGACAAGTCGAGCAGAGACGAAAGTCGGTCATAGTGATCCGGTGGTCCCGCGTGGAAGGGCCATCGCTCAACGGATAAAAGGTACGCCGGGGATAACAGGCTGATGACCCCCAAGAGTCCATATCGACGGGGTTGTTTGGCACCTCGATGTCGACTCATCGCATCCTGGGGCTGGAGCAGGTCCCAAGGGTATGGCTGTTCGCCATTTAAAGCGGTACGTGAGTTGGGTTCAGAACGTCGTGAGACAGTTCGGTCCCTATCTGCCGTGGGTGTAGGAATATTGAAAGGATCTGTCCCTAGTACGAGAGGACCGGGATGGACGGATCTCTGGTGGACCTGTTGTGGCGCCAGCCGCATTGCAGGGTAGCTATATCCGGACGGGATAACCGCTGAAGGCATCTAAGCGGGAAACCCACCTTGAAACGAGTATTCCCTGAGAACCGTGGAAGACGACCACGTTGATAGGCCGGGTGTGGAAGAGCGGCAACGCTTGAAGCTTACCGGTACTAATAGTTCGATCGGCTTGATCGTTCTCATTCCTAATATCCATTGAGGCGCAATCCGAAGGATTGTCGCCGGCACGAATAGACAGCTTCTCGATTTGAACGTGCGTTTTGCCGACCTGGTGGTTATGGCGGAGCGGCTGCACCCGATCCCATTCCGAACTCGGCCGTGAAACGCTCCAGCGCTGATGGTACTTCGTCTCAAGACGCGGGAGAGTAGGTCGCTGCCAGGTCTGCCAAGCGCACGTTCATCTCACATCCGGGTGCAAAGGATCCGGATGGAGACAAATCTTCTCCTTACGATTAGGCCCGCCAAACGGGATCCTGGGCCGCGCGAGCGGCCCTTTCATTTGGCGGTCTCTTGAATTCGGTAAGCTAAGACTTACCTCTATGGTTGACGCGGGGTGGAGCAGCCCGGTAGCTCGTCAGGCTCATAACCTGAAGGTCACAGGTTCAAATCCTGTCCCCGCAACCA
>NZ_LPVS01000233.1:0-6258 GCF_014843905.1 Mesorhizobium silamurunense
GACCCCGAAACCTTACCTGAGTTCCGCCGCCCGTCGCCTCATGGGATCTTTATCGGGACGCGCCAGAGGCCCAGGAGGCAAGGGCCATGGCGAACCGCACGGTCGAAGTCTTCATGCAGGAGACGCTGCCTGCGGCTTCGGATCCTGTTCGCGACCTGGCCGGAGAGCTGATCATCGAGACGCTCAGCGCTGTGGGAGCGGATTTTTCGGCAAATCCGCGCACGTCAGCCGAGATCGAAACCTATTCCGATGCGCTCGCCGACATGTTTTGCGCCTATCTCAGAAGCCTGGGATACCAAGGGTAGGCAGAAAGAGGATTACTCCGCCGCCGGCGCCAGCGCCCTGACGCGCGCCATCATCGAGCGCAGGACGGCCGGCTTCAGCGGCTTGTTGACCACCGGAATATCGAGGTTGCCTGCGGCCGTGCGCACCTCGCTGGAACGGTCGGCGGTGACCAATACGCAAGGCAGGTCCTGGCCGTAGGCGGCGCGCAGCCTGTGAATCGCGTCGAGCCCGGTGCCGCCGTCGAGATGGTAGTCGGCAAGCACCACATCCGGCCTCACCGCGCTGGGGCGCATGAGGTCTGCCGATCCCGAAGCGGTCTCGACGCTGCAGCCCCAGCCTTCGAGCAGCAGCCGCATGCCGTCGAGGATGCGCGCGTCGTTGTCGATGCACAGCACATTGAGTCCGGCAAGTGAGGATGCCGCGCGCGTCGGCGCCTTCCCGACCTCGCGCGGCGGCGCCGCGATCGCCGCAATCGGCAGGATGACCGAAAAGCGCGTGCCCTTGCCCGGATTGGAGAAGATGCGGATTTCAAGCCTCAGCACCCTGGCGATGCGATCGACGATGGAAAGGCCGAGACCGAGGCCTTCGGCTTCGCGCGCGCCTTCGTCCAGCCGCGTGAATTCGTGGAAGACGGTGTTCAATTTGTCGCCGGCAATGCCGATGCCGGTGTCGATCACCTGGATCTCGGCCAGCTCGCCGCGCCGCCTGACACCCACCAGTATGCGACCGTCGCGCGTGTATTTGATCGCGTTGGAAACCAGATTCTGGATCAGCCGGCGAAGCAGATTGCGGTCGGTCATGACGCCAAGCGAGGACGGCATGATTTTCAGCCCGAGCTTCTTTTCGGCGGCGAGCGGGCGAAAATCGTTGCCGATCTGGCCAAGCAGCCCGCCGAGGCTGAAGGCGGTGTCCTCGGGCTTCAACGCGCCGGCGTCGAGCCGCGAGATGTCGAGCACCGCGCCGAGGATGGTCTCGACCGACTCCAAAGAGGATTCGATGTTGATGGCGGCCTTGCCGGCTCGACCCTTGCCGGCTTTTTCGATCAGCGACGAGCAATAGAGCCGGGCGGCATTCAGCGGCTGCAGGATGTCGTGGCCGGCGGCGGCGAGGAAGCGCGTCTTGCTGAGGTTGGCTTCCTCGGCCAGCATCTGCGCCTGCGCCAGCTCCTCGTTGACGCGGGTAAGCTCGGCGGTGCGACTCTTGACCCGCTGCTCCAGCGATTCATTGGCCCGCTTCAGCGCCAGGTCCTGCTCGACGCGGCCGGAAATATCGGCATAGGTGGCGACGATGCCGCCGTCCGGCATCGGGTTGGAGCGCAGCTCCAGGATGCGGCCGCTGGTCCTGAGCTCCATCTGCCACGGGCTGACGAAACTGGTCAGCCGGTTGAGCATCGTCATCCGCTGGTCGGCGGGGATGTCGCCGCGCTCGGCGAGATGGTGGAGAATCTGGTCGAGCGAGACGCCCACCTGGCCCATCTCGTCCGGCAGGTCGAACAGCGCCCGGTATTGCCGATTCCAGCAGATCAGCCGGAAATCCCGGTCGAAGACGGTGATGCCCTGCTCCATCTGGTCGAGCGCGATCTGCAACAGGTCGCGGTTGTGCTGCAGCGCCTCGGTGGCGTCGTCGAGCAGCCGGAAGGCGTCCTTGGAGTCGCGGTCGTTGCGGCGGAAGAGCAGCGACAGGATAAGGCGCGCCGAGGACGAGCCGACGGCGCTCGCCAGCAACTGCTCCGAGAAGCGGATGACGTCCATGCTGGCCTGTTCCTTGCCGTGCAGGGAGACGTTCGCGTTCTTCTCGAAAGACTGGAAGGAGCGCTCGGTGCGCTCGACGCCGAGATAGCGGGAGATCGTGTCCTTGAGGTCGTTGACGGTGACGGCGGTGCGGAAGCGGCGCAGGCTCGGCATCGGGCCCGCCTCGCGCGGCACGAAGATCGCCGCCTGGATGCGTTCCAGCGGCACGGATGCACGGGACAGCGAGCCCAGCACGAAGAACAGCGCGTTGACCGACAGGCTCCACAACACCCCATGGTTCAGCGGCTCGCCGACGGTGCCGAACAGCGCCTGCGGCCTGAGCGCCTCGAAGCCGAACAGACCATGGACGACGATCTCGGTGTCGGAGGCCAGCAGTGAAGGCAGGAGCAGCGTATAGCCCCACACCAGGATGCCGGCGACCATGCCGAGCGCGGCGCCGCGCCCGTTGGCGCGGCGCCAGATCAGCCCGCCGATCAGCGCCGGCGCGAATTGGGCGATCGCGGCAAACGACATCAGCCCGATCGAGGACAGCCGCGCGCTGTTGGTGCTCTCGCGGTAGTAGAGGAAGGCGATGAACAGCATGATGAAGATCGACGCCCGCCTGACGTTCAGGATCAGCGTCGACCAGTCCTCATTGTCGGAAGAAGGGGTCTTGAGCAGCCGGCGCACGAACAGCGGGATGACAAGGTCGTTTGAGATCATGATCGACAGCGCTACGCTCTCGACGATGACCATTGCGGTCGCCGCCGACAGGCCGCCGATGAAGGCGGCCATGGCGAGCACGTCGTGGCCGCTGAACAGCGGCAGCGACAGCACATAGAGGTCGCTGCTGGTCCTGGTACCGACCAGCGACAGCCCGGCAAAGGCGATCGGCAGCACGAACAGGTTGATCGCCACGAGATAGAGCGGGAACACCCAGGTCGCGGTGCGCAGTTCGGCCTCGCTGCGGTTCTCCACGATGGTGACGTAGAATTGGCGCGGCAGCATGAGGATGGCAAAACCGCTGAGGCAGGTCAGCACCAGCCAGGTTGCCAAGGAGGTGCCGTAGCCCATCGCCTGCCGGGCCTGCGCGTTGTCGGCGAGCTTGTCGAACATGTCGCCGGGGCCGCCGAAGACCAGGAAGGTCACCATCAGGCCGATGGCGAGGAAAGCCGCGAGCTTGACCACGGTCTCGACCGCCACCGCCAGCACCAGCCCGTCTTGGTGCTCGGTGGCGTCGGCGTGGCGGGTGCCGAACAGCACCGCAAACAGCGCCAGCAGCATCGCCACCACCAGCGAGATGTCGCTCACAAAAGGATCGAAAGAGGGCGGCGAACCGGTATAGTGCTCGATCATCAGGCTGACCGAGCCGGAGATCGCCTTCAGCTGCAGCGCGATGTAGGGCACGGCGCCGATGGTGGCGATCAGCGTCGCGATCGCGGCGACGGTAAAACTCTTGCCGTAGCGTGCGCCGAGGAAGTCGGCGATCGAGGTGATCTTCTCGCTCTTGGCCAACCGGACGATGCGGTTGAGCAGCGGGAAGCCGAACACGAAGACCAGCACCGGGCCGGTGTAGATGCCGAGGAATTCGAGGCCCCGCTCGGAGGAAAGCCCGACCGAGCCGAAGAAGGTCCAGGAGGTGCAGTAGATGGCGAGGCTGAGCGCATAGATGAAGGGGCGCGCCCGGCCGAGCCCGGCTGCCACCGAGCGCCGGTCGCCGATGCTCGCAATGGCGAAAAGCAGCGTCACATAGGCGATCGCGATGATGACGACGAACCAGCCTTGCACGGTTCGAACTTCCTCCCTGACCGGTCCTCACCCGGTCCGCCCGAGCAATTCCAGGAAAAGTGTGTCGCGGTTTTCCGTCCGGAATTGCGTAAGAACAAATACTTAGAGCGGTCCAGCGTTTCCATCAAACGCTGGACCGGTCTAGACGCAACCACAGCTTGGAGCCCAAGTCCATCGCGGCTTTCGGCGCATATGTGCGCGACGACGCGGCGTGTGACACAAAGCTATGGCTTCGCCCTTTTTCCGGTTTTGCAACCGGGGGGGTTTGTTATTGTGGCTTCGGGTCGGCGCCGGAGAGTCGGGGCGGCAGCGCGGCCTGTCATGGCAAGGAGGGTCGAATGCTGAAAGAATTCCAGGAATTCATTTCCAAGGGCAATGTCATGGACCTGGCCGTCGGCGTCATCATCGGCGCCGCCTTCGGCAAGATCGTCACTTCCCTGGTCGACGACGTCATCATGCCGATCGTCGGTGCGATCTTCGGCGGACTGGACTTCAACAACTACTTCTTCGGACTGTCCTCGAACGTCCACTCGACCTCACTGGCTGAAGCCAAGAAGGAAGGCGCCGTTTTCGCTTATGGCAGCTTCATCACCGCGGTGCTGAACTTCCTCATCCTTGCCTTCATCATCTTCCTGATGGTCAAGGCCGTGAACAATCTGCGCAAGCGGCTGGAGCGCGAGAAGCCCGCCGCCGCTGCAGCACCGCCTCCAGCCGATGTCCAGCTTCTGACTGAAATCCGCGACCTGCTCGCCAAGAAATAATCTCAAGGCGGACACGCTGGACCAAAACCCCGGCCGTTCGCGGCCGGGGTTTTCTGTTTGCGGCTGTCGTAAAAGACGTTAGCAGTCGTGGAAAACCGGACGGATTGTTGCATGACCCTGATCCAGACCTTGCGCACCGAGGCCCGCGCCGCTCCCGAAAGCGGCATTGTCGCCGTCGTCAACCACGGTCGCTTGCGCGAAGGCCTGATCCCGCTCTGGGCCGGCGAGGGCGACCTGCCAACGCCTTCCTTCATCAGCGACGCAGCCGCCCGGGGATTGGCCGCCGGCGAGACCTTCTACACCTGGCAGAAAGGCATTCCCGAGCTCAGGCAAGCGCTCGCCCGCTACTACGCCAGGCATTTCGGAAAACGCTTCGCCGAGGAAGAATTCATCGTCACCGCTTCCGGCATGCACGCCATCCAATTGGCGATCGACGCCATCGCCGGTAGCGGCGACGAGGTGATCTACCTGTCGCCGGCCTGGCCGAATTTCGCCGCCGCCGCCGGCGTTGCCGGCGCTGTTCCGGTTGCGGTCACGCTCGACCAGTCCGGCAATGGCTGGTCCTGCGACATCGACAAGATCGCGTCCGCCGTCACGTCGCGGACGAAGGCGCTGCTCATCAACACGCCCTCGAACCCGACCGGCTGGACCGCCGACAAGGAAACTCTTCAAGCAATCCTCGATCTGGCCCGCGCCCGCAATCTCTGGATCATCGCCGACGAGATCTATGCGCTGTTCCACTATGGCCATGGCCGTGCGCCGTCCTTCCTCGACATCGCCACGGACGAGGACCGCATCCTGTTTGTCAACAGCTTCTCCAAGAACTGGGCGATGACCGGCTGGCGCGTCGGCTGGATCAAGACCCATCCCGCCTTGCAGCAGGTGTTCGAGAACCTGATCCAGTATTCGACTTCGGGCGTCGCGCAGTTCATGCAGCGCGGCGCGGTCGCCGCCCTCGACGAGGGCGACGGCTTCATCGTCGAACAGGTCGAGCGTGCACGCGCCGCGCGCGACCTCGTCTGCGATATCCTGGGCGCAACCGGCAAGGCGCGCTTCACCGTGCCGCAAGGCGCGTTCTACCTGTTCTTCACCGTCGACGGTATCACCGATTCCCGCACCGCCGCCTTCGACATCGTCGACAACGCCAATGTCGGCGTGGCGCCTGGCACGGCCTTCGGCCCCGGCGGCGAGGCCTTCCTCAGGCTATGCTTCCACCGCCGCCTCGATCAGCTCGAGGAAGCGGCGCATCGCCTGGCGAAATGGATGAAGACGGTGTGAGGAGGCGGCTTCACCCGCCTGACTTCGGCACCAGCAGCGGAATGATGCGGTCGCTCTTGGCCACCGAAGGGCGCCCGGAGGCGGCATAGGGGATGCCGAGAGCGTCCCAGGTCTCGACCAGCGCGTCCTGCAATTCGGCGATCAGCGCGTCCGAATGGAACGGCGTCGGCGTGATGCGCAGCCGCTCGGTGCCGCGCGGCACCGTCGGATAGTTGATCGGCTGGATGTAGATGCCGTGGACGCCGAGCAGGCGGTCGCTCGCCATCTTGCAGAGCTCGGGATCGCCGACCAGCACCGGCACGATATGGGTGGAGGATTCCATCACCGGCAGGCCGGCGGCGGCGAGAACCTTCTTCGTGCGCGCAGCCTGGCGCTGCTGCGCGTCGCGCTCGGCCTGCGAGCGCTTGAGATGCCTG
>NZ_LPVS01000234.1:0-6300 GCF_014843905.1 Mesorhizobium silamurunense
TGGTTGCGGGGACACGCAACCACCGATACCGACAATCACTGATCGTTTCGATTTGAGAATGCTAGGCCGCGCCATGTTGGGGAATTTCGTAGGCCCGGAGTATGACATCAAATAATTGATTTTATTATCTTTTTCGTGGGCACAAATCGAGAATCTCCTGTATCGTCCCGTATGGTTCCGCGGCTCAACAGCTCGGACCCCGATTCTCCAGCGAACCTGCTGGCGTCTGGCAGATGATGTCCCTGGCCTCGTCAGCTGCCGCGTGCCTCCCTAGCGCCAGTAGCTGACGCCGCTTGGCGCATCGGCGAATGTCCGATTGGGGCAAGCGGACAGACGGCTTCTGGCACCAGCAAGCGATTAGCGGATGTTCAAGTCGGCGCAGGGCCGGTGAGGAAGGGCATGATGTCCACGCCTTCTCCCGGGAAGACCGTGAAATGCGGGTGGTTCTCGAACAGGCGGGCGGCAGCATCGATGGTATCGGCCTCAACGACAATGTAGCCGCAGAAAGGGTTCACGGCGTCGGCGATGCCGTCCTTGGTAACGCGCGTCGTCCTGCCGACCATGCCGCCGCGATCGGGGAAAAATGCGGCATTTCTCTCCTCCCAGTCCGCCCACTGCTGTAAGCCGACGGCATCAATTGCATTCTGCTCGGGCTTAGGCAGACTGCGAAAGCGGGCGAGGTCTTCGGGCTTCATGGTGTAGACGGCAAGAAAGCGGGGCATGCGGCGGTCTTCGTGCTGGCAGAAGGCATGCCAGCCTAGGCTCTTGGGCGGCCGAAGTCACTGCGCATTACCACCCTCCAAGTGCCCGCCGCCTATTTGCGTCAGAAAGTCTGCTTCTTGTCTGAGCGGCCTCCAAGGGCGGTAGTAAACGATGGCCGCTTACAGGATGCGGAGGTGGTCAGCGTGATGACCGAGATGATGCGCATTGCAGCCCATCCGTTATGGAATGATCAAATGCCGCGCTCGATGCAGCCTCTTGATCACTCTTGCTGCTATTGTCCGGCTGGACCGAAACTGGCCCCAACAATCTCGTAAACGGGCCATGCCACAGCAACTCCGGTCAATGTATTGATGGGTCGAACGGTGACCTCAAACCCGCTGTCAAGTACTGCTCCATCAGTCTGCCAATTCGAGAGATCAAGCCGAATCGTTTGAACCTCATCCTGCGTGTCGCCGAACGCCGGGAGCAACGAGAAACGACCAACCGTAATAATTTCGCCGCCCGCAAAAGGTCTGATCTCGACCACGCCACCAACAGGCGCAGCGTGGGGCGCTGCTGCCAGCTGTCTAATCTGTAGCTCTAGCACCATGTCGCCGCATCCGCCGACAGTTTGGTTCGAGGGCGGCGCAACCATTATCGTCGTAGCTGGTGACCTCTCTTGCGTTAGTTGAGCGAGTGCCGGCGATGGAAGGCCCACTGCGGCGAGCAGGCCAACCAACATTCCTAGAGAATGCATCCTCAAGTTTCGCATCACTATGAAGTATGCAAGGAAAGATGTCTTTTAAAGGATGGTCGTCGTCATTGAGGTAACCTCAACCGCACTGCCTTCCACATCATCGGATTGGGCCGGCATAAGCTGCACGACTAGCTCCTTCCCGGTTAAATCACCGTTCCGTCTCACAGTCGCTAGGGTATCAGTAAGATCCACCTGCACCGTGACTGCCCCGTGGTCGTCATGTCCGGCAAAAAAGGCAATCGTTGTGACGTAATGCGGGTCCCCTGGGCCAATCGCTGGGCTTAGGTAGTCGCAGTTGAGAAAAATGTGAACCCGTCCACCTGGATCAGTTGGCGGGTGCTTAAAGTTAATGCGCGAGAATGAGACCACGCGCCTTGGTCCTGTCAGAACTACGGCAGACCCTGACTGCTCGTTTCCAAGGTCTCCTAGGAGTGTCTCTATCGGCTGCTGAGCAATGAAAGGAATCGATAAAGGCTGCGTTCTTGTGGCTATCCCACCCTGAGTAGATTTGGCAACGAGGATAGGTAGGCCATTTCCGGCGCCAACCCCAGAGCCTTGTAAGGCCACGAACCTGGATTGGTTCCCCAGGATCGAAGTGTCGAAGCTTTGCCAGGCCTGCACCCGTTGCAGAGTGATTTGCTCAGCGACGTCGGCGATCGTCAGCAATGGAGGGTAAGAGTAGCCCAAGCGTTCTGTGTTCAAGAGCTTCTGCACCCTTGCCGGCACGTCAGACGCCACAGCAGTAAAATCATTCGCGAATTCGAAGCCAAGGAATAGTTCATCTAGAGCAAAAGTTGGGTGTCTGGCTGTCCAT
This sequence comes from Mesorhizobium silamurunense, assembly GCF_014843905.1. Lineage (NCBI taxonomy): Bacteria > Pseudomonadati > Pseudomonadota > Alphaproteobacteria > Hyphomicrobiales > Phyllobacteriaceae > Mesorhizobium > Mesorhizobium silamurunense. The sequence continues at coordinate 2,274 of NZ_LPVS01000234.1, forward strand.
AGCGACCAGATGCGATCCACGTTACAGTGGTGTAGCCAGAATATAGGGTCTAACGGCGAAAGCCCACTCACCATCACTCCCAACAAAATTCCGTGAACGTTGTTATGCGGTCCGAATTCGAGCTCGGTCGATGCGCCCGATTTTCGCTGCCAGGAGCTGTCCAAGCTGTTCTGGTTAAAAGGCCGAGAACTACCAAAGGCCTCGAAACCCTCGCTTGCCAGAATTCGCTCTAAAGTGGCCTCACCAAATGTCTCGATGGGCAGGCTTGCATTCTCCGGAAATCCAGGACGGTCCTCCCACAGAATGTTGCCAGAGTTGGCGCTCCCGCGGAACGGCTCGGGAAGTTGCCTGTCAATAAACCAGTCCCAGTAGGGCAACGCGAAATCTGCCTTCCCGGACAAATTACGACAGGCTCGCTCAAAAGCTGCGAGATAGGCACGATGCCACGGCAAAAAATACCAATTCCGGTGCGGGCAACGCTGCTGGTGGATCGATGCAAGTGAGGTCCAACTGAGCGGATCATCCGCTGGTTTGGCCTTCATTATGGCGACCGCCCGACCATAAGCCTCAAGATCAGCAGCAGCCTCAGGCTGGTTAACCGACCTGCGGGTCACAAGTCCTTGCGCAAGGGCCGTATCCAGCGGGACTAGCGAAGCTATCGCCAGTGCACCTCCGCCCGTAAGTAAATCGCGCCGCCGCATCGCGATCAGGACTTCGCAGGGCCAGGAACGACAACAGATGCCTTAGTTTGGGACGGTTCACCCTGCACTCCCGGCTTAAAGAATTCGAGCGTGGCAGTGCCGTCTACCGGCGCAGTCGCCGCCACGAACGAGAAGCTATAGGCGTTACCCCACCTGAGCGCATTTGCGTTGGGGTTTGCGTTGTGGTCTTCGGTGGACCAAACGAAGGCGTCCGCTTCCTGTTTAGGCGTCCATTCCACATTGCTCCAAGGTTCCCCACGCGTACTCGGTGCAGAAAACTCAGGGTTGTCCGCCTTACTGACGTCGTTAAGCAGAAGGCTACGAACTCCCCGGTCGCTATTCATGTTGTACAAAACATAATCGTAGCGATATGTCCCGTCGGGCAACGGGCTAGCTTTTGACGCCACGAACATCGTGGCATTGTGCCCCGACTCTTCAACAGCGATTTCGCTGAGCTTTGCACCTTCCCAGGCCGAGATCGCCGGTTGGCCCCGCTGTTCAGGGGCGACATAGCGGATGATGAATATCGGGGAGCCGTCATAGGGCGCGAATTCTTTGAACGTAACGTTGTTGCGGGCGTTACCAGCCTGCGCGTCGTCAGCGCTTACATATTGGGCTTCGATGAAATACCGCGCACCCGGTACGGAAAGCTCTTCCGGCGACACAACGATGACCTTTTCGGCATTCGAAATTGTCGGGCTGCCCGGAAGTGATTGCTGTGCTGTCGCGCCATCGAATACGCCGCTTGAGGGGTTGATCCTACCACGTGGTCCCAGACGCTCAGGATTTGCGTTAAGCGCTGCGGCGTAGAGATCAGAGCATCCCGGTCCAAGCTCATCACCCATGCCGGGCTGGCAGGTCGGCACTCCTTCAATATCAACGCAATCGTTGCGATTAGTTGCGAAGTACCCGTGCTTTACCCAAGAGGCCCCGAGTTGGGAAAAGCGTCCATCTTTGGCGCGATAAAGATTGACGGCAATAACCGGGTGTGCCGGGTCGGGAAGCTCGCGCCAGCTCAATGTCTGGTCACCTGCGTTGCAGGAATTCGTGCCCGTGGTGACGGCAAGCTCGCCAGTGCCAAGCCTTGCGAACTCTTGGCCACCCTCGATGAAACCAACGACGACGTCCGGCCCAGCAGCCACGGCCACATTGACCGTCAGCATCACGATCACGCTCGGCACAATAAATGCTATTCTTTTCAGGAGTCGCATAGAAATGCCCCACCCAGTTGGTCTGCGTGAAACGGCTAAAGCGCGCAACATAAAAATGCGCCGCGGCACTAATAGTATTGAGAACGCTGTTTTGATTAGGAAATACCGTCTATCGTCAGAATGACGACACTGGGCATAATTGCTTGTCAAGACTGAGAATGGCCTAGCAACGGAAATCCATTGACTCTCGCGGAAGAATAGCCAATGCTCGGATTAATGTCGACCGGCTGGATTTTGACAGGGGGGCTCGATGAGGTCAGCGACTATTTCAGCTGCGCTCTGTGTGCTCTTGGGGAGTTCCGCAGCCTTTGGCGAGGGAATCGCTAATCTTGTCGTACCGCGCAAGGATTCCTTGCGCTCTATTGAACATTTCCTCGTACCACTAACCAAGCAGGCACCATCACCTCTACCGCAGATGGAAGCGCTGGGTTTAGACGCCTCTCTGGCCTGCCCTATGGATGAAGCGGCTTGGATAGATTGGCGAAATGCCTCGATTCCTCGTCTTCTCGCACCGAAGACCAATACCGCCGGCGTCCCTTTTCTTGATCTGCAGACGATGGTGCAGACTGCGGACGAACAGATGATCTTCCTTGGTCAATGCAGTCCAACAGGGACGCCGCAACCGCTCGCGAATTTTGTAGCCTTTGTGAAGAATTTAGGTGTAATGAATTACGCCGATCATCAGTTCGGATTTATGATTGATGATCTCACCTATGTGAATGCGGTTCGCGACAAAGTTGAGCTTCCACCCTTGCTGAAAAGCGAGGACTTCCTCAATGCGCTCCGGAACCCATCCACTTACGCTGTTGCCAAGCGTCTGATCGACGATCACAACTCCACACTGCCCGCAGATCAGCAATGGCGGGTGCTGCTTTACAAGTCCCGCTTCCTCGCCACGCCCGACCAGGCAAGCACCTTCGGACGGTTCTTTATCTATGTGCCCGATGGCCAACACGAAAAATGGATTCAGTTCGGCATCATTACTCCCGGCGAGACGGTTCGCGATATTAACAATGTCTCCATAGTATCAGTTGGTCCCCCAGACCCACAGGGTAGGCGCCCAAGCGCTATCATCGATCACTGGCGCACCTACAATCAGGACGGCAGCATTAGTCTAGGCACCCGCTACGAAACGGTGGGGGCCACCGAGAACTGCGCGATGTGTCACAAGACCTCGCCGCTCGGTATTCATCCAGCCGAGGAGTACCTCCTCAACGATAAGGGGCAGCTGGTAACCAATACGATCAATCCCGGCGAGGTTCCGGAGTGGCTTAATGATAAGATCGAAGAATACGGATCACCCTTCTTCGGTGACTGGCTGGACGTCAACAACTACGGACCATCGCTTGGTCCGAGGCGCGACCGCACCCTGGAGTCACTCAGACTCTGCTCTGCTCCTGAAGTCTTGTCCGATGAATCGCTGAACAAGGTGAAGCGGGCAATGCGTTGCGAATCTTGTCATAGTGACGCAGTCTTAGGACCGATCAATTTTCCACAACCCATTCGGGTACAGGGCTTCAATGCCAACCAGGTGGCTACCTTCATAGCTGAAGGCTGGATGCCTCCGAATGTAGGCGCCATGCTCTCGGTACCTGAACGTAACGGCCTACTAAGCTGTCTGCGTCAGGAGTATCACGATCTGCAGTCGATGACCGGCCTCTTGGTCGATTGGCTAAAGCAGGTTGAAACTCCGTGACTTGACGCCTGCGCGACCAAATTTCAAATCACCTGCCCCGTAGGAACCCCCATGCCATATGATGTTGGCGTCCGCGGTTGGCTGCCGCCGAGAAGTCCCTCGACGACAGCCACAACCTTGGGAGGCTTACTGTAAGATACGAACGCTTTCCTAATTCACCGGATGTCGGCATGGCGCCGATACCGTTGAAAAAGTCCGGGTCGCGGCTGCAAATGGCATTTGCGTAGAATGGTGTTTCCGCATCCATGTGATACGCTGGGTGGAAAAGGAATTCTATTATCGGTGGCGACATTGCGGTGCGGCGGACTTTTTCAACAATATCCGCCAGGAACTGTCCTCGCCAGAACGATCTCTAAATGTCGTGTTTTGGCCGATGAACGAACCCGCTGCGCGGGATGGGCGCGTGTGGTGAGGTAGAG
>NZ_LPVS01000235.1:0-6989 GCF_014843905.1 Mesorhizobium silamurunense
GCGGCGCTCACCAGCCACGGCTCGGCCGCGGACCCGGTCGCGGCCTGGCTGGAGGCCGGCGGCGAACGCGTCGGGCGCATCCGCGACCGGCTGCAGGCGCTGACCGAAGGCGGCGACATCACCGTGTCGAGGCTTTCGGTGGCGTCCGGCCTGATGAGCGACCTGACGGGGATGTGAGGCTTACCTTCCCCTTGTGGGGAGGGTCGAAGCGGCGGGGCGGGGGTGCGGCGCCGCCCCCCACCCGGACCTGCGGTCCGACCTCCCCACAAGGGGGAGGTAGAGGCAGGCGCTCTTCTTCCCACTGATGCGGAAATCGGGCCGGCAAACCAGTAAGGGCAGCTGCTTCCTTGTTCATTTGCATCGCCGCCCGAAAACATGCAGACATGGCGCGGGTCGCGGGCGGAGCGATGATGCCGGAGGGGACATGGCCGAAGTAGCAGTGCAGCGGGCAACGGGGCGCGGCATCTGGGGCTGGATGTTCTTCGACTGGGCGGCGCAGCCTTTCTTCACCGTCGTCACCACTTTCATCTTCGGGCCCTATTTCGTCTCGCGCATGGCGAGCGATCCGACCACCGGGCAGGCTGCCTGGGGTTACGGCATCGCAGCCGCGGGTCTCGTTATCGCCGTGCTTTCGCCAGTGCTGGGCTCGGTCGCCGATCAGACCGGACCGCGCAAGCCATGGATCGCCTTCTTCGCCGCGATCAAGATCGTCAGCCTCACGCTGCTTTGGTTCGCCGCGCCCGGCTCCAGCCTTTTCCTGATCGTGCTGCTCTTCTCGCTCGCCTCGGTGGCGGCGGAATTCTCTACCGTCTTCAACGATTCCATGATGCCGCGCCTGGTGCCGAAGGAAGAGATCGGCAGGATCTCCAATGTCGCCTGGGGGCTCGGCTATCTCGGCGGCATGGTGGCGCTGATCTTCGTCGTGCTGTTCCTGGCCGGCAATCTGGAGACCGGCAAGACGATCATCGGCCTCGACCCGCTGTTCGGGCTCGATCCGAAGCTTGGCGAGGACGCGCGCTTCACCGGGCCCATGTCGGCCGGATGGTACTTCCTGTTCATCCTGCCGATGTTCTTCTTCACGCCGGACGCCAGCAAGGGGCTTTCGATGGGCCCGGCGGTGCGCGAAGGCCTGTCGGAGTTGAAGTCCACTCTCTTCGAGGTGCGCAGGCGCGTCGGCATCTTCCGCTTCCTCGTCGCCCGCATGATCTATCAGGACGGAGTCAACGCGCTCCTGGCGCTCGGCGGCACGTTCGCCGCCGGCATGTTCAACTGGTCGATCACCGAGATCGGCATGTTCGGCATCATCCTCAACGTCGTCGCCATCTTCGGCTGCTGGATCGCGGCGCGCCTCGACACCGCGCTCGGTTCGAAGGCCGTGGTGATGATCGCGCTGGTCCTGCTTCTGCTCGCGACGGTCGGCGTCGTGTCGACCGGGCCGGGCTTCACGCTGCTCGGCCTGATACAACTGCCCACAACCGATTCCGGCGGCCTGTTCGGCACTGCGGCCGAAAAGGCTTACATCCTCTACGGCCTGCTGATCGGCCTAGCCTTCGGGCCGGTTCAGGCTTCGTCGCGCTCCTACATGGCGCGCAGCGTCACGGCCGCCGAGTCCGGCCGCTATTTCGGCATCTACGCGTTGGCAGGACGGGCAACCAGCTTCCTGGCGCCGTTCCTGGTGTCGACGATCACGCTCGCCAGCGGCTCGGCCCGGCTCGGCATGGCGGTGATCGCGCTGTTCCTCGGCCTCGGCATGGCAATCCTGCTCAGGACGCCCTATCCGGCGGACAAGCCGGTGGAATAACGCCTCTCCTTCTCCCCTTTGTTTAGACTGGGGACATCGCACACTTGTTCGCGATGTCCCCGGTCTAAACAAAGGGGAGAAGGAGAGGGCGCGCTCAATGCCTGAAGTGCCGCACCCCCGTGAACACCATGGCGATGCCGTGCTCGTCGGCGGCGGCAATCACGTCGTCGTCGCGCATCGAGCCGCCGGGCTGGATCACGGCCGTGGCCCCTGCCTCGATCGCCGACAGCAGGCCGTCGGCGAAGGGGAAGAAGGCATCGGAGGCGACCACCGAGCCCTTGGTCTGCGGTTCCGCAAGGCCGGCGGCTTCCGCCGCATCGAGCGCCTTGCGGGCGGCGATGCGCGAGGAATCGACACGGCTCATCTGGCCGGCGCCGATGCCGACGGTGGCGCCGTCCTTCGCATAGACGATGGCGTTCGACTTGACGTGCTTGGCGACGCGAAAGGCGAATTTGAGGTCGGCCATTTCGGCCGGCGTCGGCGCGCGTTTTGTCACCACCTTCAGCTCGAGATCGTCGACCACCGCATTGTCGCGGCTTTGCACCAGCAGCCCGCCGGCGACCGATTTCGCCATCGTGCCCGTCGCGCGCGGATCGGGCAGGCCGCCGGTGACCAGCAGGCGCAAGTTCTTCTTCGCCGCGACGATCGCCGTGGCCTCATCGGTGGCGTCGGGCGCGATGATCACCTCGGTGAAGATCCTCACGATCTCCTCGGCCGCTTCGGCGTCGAGGATGCGGTTCATGGCGACGATGCCGCCATAGGCTGAGACCGGATCGCAGGCCAGCGCCTTGGCGTAGGCCGCCTTCAGCGTCGCGCCTTCGGCGACGCCGCACGGGTTGGCGTGCTTGATGATGGCGATCGCCGCCGACTGGGCCGGATCGAATTCGCCGACCAGCTCGAAGGCGGCGTCGGTGTCGTTGATGTTGTTGTAGGAAAGCTGCTTGCCCTGCAGCTGTCTTGCCGTTGCCACGCCCGGCCGTTTGTCGCCGGAAAGATAGAAGCCGGCGCCCTGATGCGGGTTCTCGCCATAGCGCATCACCTGGTCGAGGCGGCCGCCGAAGGCGCGCCAGGTCGGATGTTCGATCTCGAGCGCCTCGGCGAACCAGCCGGAGATCGCCGCGTCGTAGGTCGCGGTGCGGGCAAAGGCTTTCGCCGCCAGCTTCTTGCGGAAATCGAGCGACAGCGAGCCGAGATTCATTTCGAGCGCATTGAGCACCGAGGCGTAGTCGGCGGGATCGGTGACGATCGCGACATAGGCGTGGTTCTTGGCCGAGGCGCGGATCATCGCCGGGCCGCCGATGTCGATATTCTCGACGATGGAGGCGTAGCCGGCGCCGGAGCGGCGGACCTCCTCGAACGGATAGAGGTTGGAGACGACGAGGTCGATCGGCACGATATGATGATCGTGCATCGCTTTCGCGTGCTCGGGATCGTCGCGGACACCGAGCAGCGCGCCATGCACCGACGGATGCAAGGTCTTGACGCGGCCATCCATGATCTCGGGAAAACCGGTCAATTCCGATACGTCGCGGACGCCGAGGCCGGCCTCGGCGATCGCCTTGGCCGTGCCGCCGGTGGAGACCAGTTCGACGCCGGCGGCGGCAAGCGCTTTGGCAAAGTCGATCAGGCCTGTCTTGTCGAAAACGGAAAGCAGCGCGCGGCGAACCGGAACGAGGTCGGGCGCCGGAATGTTCTTGGCGGGGACGGCCATGGCTGGCGGCCTTTCAAGGCTGGTTGGGAAACGTTCGCGGCCGTAGCATATGAGGCCCGGAAATCAAGCGCGCAGCGCGGGTTCCTTCGCTTCGTATCAGTTGTTTTCGGGTTAGCCGGCGATATTGGTGCGCGTCAGCTGCCAATGCACCTCGGCGATTTCCGAGGCCTTGAAGGCAAGCACGATTTGCCGGCTGCGGCGCGGTCCGCCGAGCCCGGCGAAATAGATCGATTCCTCGACCTCCGGCGCCACTTCCGCGCAGGTGAACGCCCAGGTGTCGCCCTGGACGGCCGCCAAGGTCAGGCGGTCCTGCTCGTCCTGCAGCAGTCCGATGTCGGGATGGATGTGGAAGCGCACCGTGACGAAGTCGCGGCCATTGTTGCGGATCGTGGCTTTCCCGGGGCGCAGAAAGCGATCGCGGCCGGCGAGCACATTGCCGTTGGTCGTCAGCTTCAGCTCACGCTCATGCAGGAAGCCGAAGCGCGCGGCATAGCCGTCGTGGCGGGCGACAAAGCCGTGCACGCCCTTCTGGTCGATGCGCTTGCAGGGCACGTGCTGCGGGCCGCCGATCAGCGGGGAGCCGAGCAGGTCGCTGACCCGCAGCGAATGGCTGAATCGCGCCGACGACGTATCGTTGACGGTGGCGGTCGAATGCGCGGCGGTGGCGCGGGCGAGCGGCCGGAATTCGGCGGCGCCATAGGTGTCGATGCCCGCGTTGACGATGAAGTGCTGGCGTCCGGAAGAAAGCTCGAAGGCGAGGCACCCGGCGTGGGCTGCGTTGGAAACGTCGACCGGCGGCGGCGTGCCGGTGTCGGCGATCACCGTGACGCCGCCCATCGACAGGCGCTCATAGCCGGAATGCGGCGCGTGCAGCAGCGGCGCGCCGGCCGCGTCGTCATGGCGCAGGATGGTGGCGATGCGGTCATGGATGGTGGCGCCCATGCCGTTGAAGCGGGCGAGGCTGCCGTCCTGGTGGCGGAAGAAGCGCAGCGCCGGCAGCATGCGGTCGATGGCGTTGATCAAGGCGGGCGGCGGCGCCTCGGCCTGGTTGGCATAGGTCTGGCGCAGCGGCAAAAGGTCGGCCAGCAATTCCAGCACCGTCATCGGGTTGCGCGAGATATGGCCGCCGTCAGGCAGGATCTGGTGGTCCAACTCCTCGGCCAGATTGCGCGTGGCGTTGCGCAGCGCCGAGGCCGGTGCCGGCAGCGACAGGGCGGCGAAGGCAAGCGCGATGCGGGCGCGCAGCCTGTCCTTGCCGTCCGGCATCTCGCGCGCCATCGATCTGAGATAACGAATCTGCATGGCAAGCGATTTGAGGAAGGCGCGGTAGAACGGAAACTCGGCGCCTTGCAGCACGATCGAGGAATGCTGCAGCCACGCAATCACCCGCTTGGCCGTCGTGCCAGGCTCCCAGGCGACGCCCGATATCTGGTTGCCGTGCATGGCGATCCAGTCCGAGACCAGGGCGCGAGCATTGGCGGCGGCCAGCTCGGTGCCGGCGGCGCGCATGTGGCGCAGCCAGCGGAAGCCGTGCAGCGTCTTTTGCCAACCGTGGTTGGGCACATCGATCTGGAAGGGCGATTTGCCGCCGGTCTCGACCATGTGGCCGGACAGCGGATAGCGGCCACAGTAGATTTCAAGCGCGATCTGCGGGTCGGCGAGCCTCAGATCCGGCGGCGCGATGAGGACGCGCTCGGGCGTGCGGCCGGAATAACGCCAGCGATAGACAGGACCGGCACGAAGGCGCCGGCGCATCTTGCGCCAGAACTCCCTCGCGACAAGCGTCCAAAGACGCGTCGTGCTGCCGGCAGCAAGTGCCAAAACCCCTCCTGATTGTCCTCAGTCCCGAAGCACAAGCTTATATGATTCAAGAACTTATGCGAAGGCGGATTTCACCGAAGTGGAGCCCTTCACGCGCCGCCGCCGGGGGCCGTCCCTAAAAAAGTCCGCAAGTTTTATGCAATAACGGCCTAAATCGTCCTTCTCATCCGGGCTGCAAAGAAGCCGTCCATGCCGGAAATGCCGGGCGATTCCAGCATCATGTCGGCGGGCGTGGTACGCAACGTGCCGTCGGCCGTAAGGAACGGGTCGAGACCTGCGAATTCGCCCGGCCGGATCGGATCGGCGGCCACGCCAGGAGTCTCGGCAAGGAAAGCGCGGTAAAGATCCTCGCCCTCGATAGGATCGAGCGAACAGTTGGAAAAAACGAACCGCCCGCCGGGTCTGACGAGGCCGACGGCGTGGGCGAGGAGCTTGCTTTGAAGCGTGGCGAGCTTCTCGACATCGGCCATGGTCTTCGTCCACGGCACGTCGGGATGCCGGCGCACGGTGCCGGTCGACGAGCAGGGGGCGTCGAGCAGCACGGCGTCGAACAGTTCCGCCGGCCGGTAGTCGAGCAGGTCGGTCTGCACCAGCTCCGCCGACAGGCCGAGGCGTTTCAGGTTCTCACCCAGCCTGGTCAGCCGGTTCTTCGAGGTGTCGAGAGCGGTGACGTTCGCACCGGCGAGGATGAGCTGCGCCGTCTTGCCGCCGGGCGCGGCACAAAGGTCGGCGATACGCCGTCCCTCGATGTCGCCGAACAGGCGCGCCGGCAAGCTTGCCGCCGCATCCTGCACCCACCAGGCGCCCTCGGCGAAGCCGGGCAGGTCGGTCACGCCGGCCTGCAGCTTCTCGACCCGCACCGTACCGGTCGGCAGCACGATGCCGCGCAACTTCTCTGCCCAGAATGCTGGGTCTGACTTGACCGTGAAATCGACAGGCGCCTCATGGCGATGCGCGGCAAGGATGGCGCGTGCCTTGTCGGCGCCATAGGCCGCGGTCAACCGATCCGCGAACCACTGCGGCGCTTCGCTCGTCGTGGCAAGCGCCGGTGCAAGCTCGGCGTCCTTGGCGCGCGCCAGCGAGCGCAGCACGCCGTTGACCAGACCGGAGAAACGCAGCGTGCGCGGATCCGACTTGGCGTGGGTGACGGCAAGGTCGACGGCCGCACTGTCGGGGATATCGAGAAACAGGATCTGCGCCGCGCCCACGTGCAGGATATGCGAGAGCGCGGTGGCATTGGCCGGCAGCGGCCTTTCCAGACGCTTTGCCAGCAGTCCGGCAACAGTCATGCGGTGACGCAGCGCGGTGACCAGGATGGCGCGCACCAGCGCGCGGTCGCGGGCATCGAGCGCCTTGTATTGCGGGTGGCCGTGCTCGTTGTCGGTCAGGCCGTCGAGCGGGGTGCGAGCATCGATGACGGCGGCAAGCAGGCGCGCGGCGGCCTTGCGCGCGGCAAGGCCGGCGATCGCCTCGCTCGTATTGCCGTCACGTCTGCCCGGGGTTTGCGGTCGGCGCTTTGCTCCGCTCACGACCACGGACCCTTGGGTCCGGCGCCGCGGGGCCCGGTCGGATTGCGGCCCCATGGATTGGGCTTCGGCTGCTCCGGCTCGGCCGGCTTGCCCCAAGGTCCGGCCGGCGGCTTATCGGCGGCCGACG
>NZ_LPVS01000237.1:0-7212 GCF_014843905.1 Mesorhizobium silamurunense
GATCTCTACCTCACCACACGCGCCCATCCCGCGCAGCGGGTTCGTTCTTCGTGCCCTAGCCTATCGAGCAGCAACGCACCTCAATTTTTGCGGCTAAGACAGACAGCGACTGAATCTGACTACCGCCGCTGACTATTTAATATTTAAGCTGAAACTGGCACACGGCAGGAGTCGAACCTGTGATCTCCGCATTCGGAGGGCAAGTCACTCCTACCCCAGATTTCATAGGGAGGACGGGCTCGCTTCGCCAACCGCAGCAGCGAAGCCGGAACAGGTAGCTCGATGAGTGGGCTGAAAGGCGGTAGCGCTCTCCCGCTACCAAAATTCAGATAAGCTATTGAAATATATAGTAAATTATGCGCAATTTGGTAGCGCTCTCGGACAAAATTCCTCAATAATTTCAATGCCGCACGACTGACGCTGACCGATCCATCCCTGCATTGGTTGGAGCTAACCAGCCTTCAAGCCTGTTGCCTTCCGTAGGTGCAGCCGAAAAAAACCCCTGAAGTCTCGAAAATCGGCGAAACCGAGGCCCGTAGCGGCGCGCACCACCGTAGAGGGCGAGACGGAGCATTCGGCGGCAATCGAGCCGACGGTGCCAAAAGCTATCACGTCTGGCTTCGCCAGTGCCATCCGAGCAACTTGTTCCTGCTGCTCCGGAAGTGTGATCGTCCGTGAGGCAATCATGCCTTTGAGTTCGCTCACGTCGCTTGGTCGTTTGATGGCCTCGTGCATGACCACACTCCTCTGTAGCTCCAGAAGCTTCTATCGCAGCGGAATGGCTTGCTTCTTCGAGACGGACTCGATGCAGGCAAGCGCAATTTTTAGAGCGTTGCGCGCGTCCTCGCCCGTCGGTCCTTCAACTTTGCAGGTACGAGAGGCTCGAACGAACGAGGCGAGCTGCGCCGTGTAGCCTTGGACGAAATGGTCGGTGTCGCGGCGCCAGGTATCGTTCGACAGGCCGTTCTTGTCGAAGAGCGTCATGCTGGAGCGACGAACGTCGCCCATGGTCACCATGCCGCCGGAGCCGAAGACCTCGCCGCGGATGTCATAGCCGTAGAGTGCCGAGAAGTTTGCTTCGGCGACGGCAACGGAGCCGTTGTCGAACCGGACTGTGACTACCGCTGTGTCAAGGAAGCCGTTTTCCCTGAAATCCGGCCGCACTAAAGCGTCGGCTACAGCAGACACCTCTACCGGCTGCGCGCCCGGATTGAGCCACAACAGCGTGTCGAAGTCGTGGATGAGCGTCTCGTAGAAGATGGTCCAGAGTGGGATCCGCGCCGGATCGGCGCCGAACGGGCCTGGATCGCGCGTGAGAGAGCGAAGGAGCTGCGGCGTCCCGACTTTCCCGGCATCAATCGCTGCTCGCCCCTCAGCAAAGGCCTGATCCCAGCGCCGGTTGAAGCCCACCTGAAGTGGGACCCCGGCCGAACGCGCCGCGGCGATTGCCCGGTCGGCATCCTCCAGGGTCAATGCCATCGGCTTCTCGCAAAAGATCGCCTTGCCTGCTTCGGCGGCCTGCACGAGGACGTTCGTATGGAACCGCGCGGGAGTGGCTATAATCACCGCCTCGAGCCCCGGATGAGAGAGGAGATCGGCCGTATCCGTGTAGGCGCTTTCGACGCCGAGCTTCTCAGCGAGGTTGGACGCCGCATCCGGCGCAGGATCAGCGATACCAACGAGATCGGCACCGACGAGGCGGCACGCGACGGTCTCACCGTGGAAGGAACCGATGCGACCGGCGCCGATGAGTCCGACACTGACAGGCTTATTCTTGGGCATTCGAGCAATCCTAAAAAAGGGTTGGAGAGGTAAGTCAGACCGTGAAGGCCTCGCGGAAGGCTTCGAGCGCGGCGTCGGGATCGCCGGCGGCCCAGGCTTCCATGCCGACAGGGCCGGAATAATCCATTGCCTTCAGGGCTTTGGCGACACCACGCCAGTTAATCTCGCCGGTGCCGGGTTCGCAGCGGCCCGGAACGTCCGCCACCTGGATCTCGCCGATCCAGGGCAGGCACTTGCGGCAGAGTTCGATCAAATTCCCCTCGCCGATCTGGGCGTGGTAGAGATCGAGGTTCAGGCGAAGTCGCGCATGGCCGATGCTCGACACCAGGGCGAGCGTGTCCTCGGCACGGCCAAAGGGCACGCCTGGGTGGTCGACCGGCAGGTTGAGATTTTCAAGCGTGAAGGTGACACCTTCCTGCTCGGCTAGGTCGACGACGCGGCAGAGAGTGTCACGCGCCTTCAGCCACATCGCACCGGTGACGACTTCGATGGGCTGAACTGGGAGGCCCCTGTCCCCAAGCCCCGTGCCGTGCAGGTTGAGGCGCTGCACCCCGAGGCGCTTGCCAACCTGTGCGGTCTCGCGGGCCGTTCTGATCAGTTCGGCCGCACCTTCATCATCGGTCAGACGGCCCGCAAGGTAGCCGTTCATGATCGTGAAGGTCGCTCCGGTCGCCTCGAGCTTGGCGAGATCGTGCTCCGGCCAATTCCAGAGGCCGACGCCGAAGCCCATCTCCCTGAGGCGCGAGGCACGCCATTCGATCGGCTTGTCGCGCCACAGCATCTCGGCGCAGGCTGCGAGGGGAAAGGGAGCGGTCGTGGATGCACTCATTGGCGGTTCTCGAATTGTGGGTATGACGACGAGTGGTGCGGCGCGATTGCGCCGCACCGACATGTGAAAAGCTCTCGATCAGATCGTTCCGCCGAGTTCCTCTGAGAGCGACTGCAGCTCCTTGCCGCCTGCCATCAGGTTCTGGAGCTCGTCGATGCCGATCTGATCTTTCCTGTAAGTGCCGAGCGTCTTGCCGCGATTGAGCACCGTGAAGCGGTCGCCGACGGCATAGGCGTGACGGACATTGTGGGTGATGAAGATCACGCCGAGACCCTTGTTGCGGACCTGGCCGATGTACTTCAGCACCATGGAGGTCTGGGCAACGCCAAGAGCGGAAGTCGGCTCGTCCAGGATGAGGACCTTGGCGCCGAAATAAACCGCGCGGGCGATCGCAACACACTGACGCTCGCCGCCTGAAAGCGTTCCAACGGCCTGCTGAGGGTCGCGCACGTCGATGCCGATCCTGTGCATCTCGTCTCGTGTGACGTTGTCGGCGTGCTCCATGTCCATGCGTTTGAAAGGCCCGAAACCGACCACGGGCTCGCGCCCCATGAAGAAGTTGCGGGTCACCGACATCAGCGGGATCATGGCGAGGTCCTGATAAACGGTGGCAATGCCGGCATCGAGGGCATCGCGCGGTCCCGCAAAGAGCCGGGGCTGCCCCTCGACCAGGAATTGTCCGGACGTCGGCTTGTGCACGCCGGCAAGCGTGTTGATCAGCGTCGACTTGCCGGCGCCGTTATCGCCCAGCAAGCAGAGCACCTCATGCGCATTCACGCTCATCGACACACCGTTCAGCGCAATGACCGAGCCGAAATGCTTGACGATGTCCTTGACCTCAATGAGGGGCGTTTGGGACGTGGCCATCAGCGTTCTCCCGTTACGCGCTTGCGGATGACATTGTTGAAAATCACCGCGATCAGCAGCATGCCGCCCAGAAAGACGAGGTACCAATCCTGGTCGATCGAGGTGTAGGTCAGTCCGATCAGAACCATGCCGAACACGATCGATCCGAAGAAGGCGCCGATTGCCGAGCCATAGCCGCCGGTCAGCAGGCACCCGCCGATGACGGCAGCGATGATCGCCTCGAACTCCTTCTGGAAGCCGCGGCGGGCGTCGGTCGAGCCAGCATCGAGAACTGTAAGGATGGCAACCAGCGTGGCGCAGAGCGCGGTGATCACGAAGAGCGTCGTCTTTACCCGCGCAACCGGCACGGCGGATTTGCGGGCAGCGCGCGGATCGCCGCCGGCAGCAAAAATCCAGTTGCCAAAACGCGTCCGCAACAGGACCCACGTCGCGAGCAGGGCGATCGCTATGAACCACAAAATCTCGACGGGAATGCCCGGCACTTTCGGAGCGCCGCTCGGAAATGCCTCGATGATGCCTTTCTCGGCGAGCCACGAGAACAGGCTCGAAAAGGCGTCGCCCGAAAAGAACGGCGCCAGCGGGCTGCCGGCGGCAGCCTCCTTCATGCCGCGAAGCTGGGTGGAGCCGCCGCTCGCCCATTTTAGGCCGACCAGGGTCAGCCCGCGCAGGATGAACAGAAACGCCAGCGTGACGATGAAGGACGGCAGGCCGGTGCGCATCGTGATCTGCGCGTTGGTGACGCCGATGAAGACGGCGAAGGCGACGGCAACCAGGATCGCAACGCTGAGCGGCACATGCCAAACGACGAGCGCGGTGCCGAAGACCAGCCCGGCAAAAGCCACCATCGATCCGATCGAGAGATCAAATTCGCCGCCGATCATCAGTAAAGCCGCGCCGATGGCAAGAATGCCGAGTTGGGCGGCCGGTGCCATGAAATTCATGATGCCGGCCAGCGTGAACATCGCCGGATTTGCGGTGAAGAAGAAAAAGATGGTCACGAGCACCAGGCCTGCAACAGCGCCGAGTTCGGGGCGCCGCAGGAGCGCGGTCATCGTCGAGACTTTCTTCAGTCGCTCATCGGAGTGACTTGTGGCCGTGCTCTGTTCTTTGGTCAGAGTCATTGTTTCCTCCCGATTTTTATCAAGCTCAAGCCGTACAGATGCGGTCTTCCGGTCCTGCACGAAGATTGAGCGGTCCCCGCCGAAGCGAGGACCGCCCGGCTCTCCTTAGCGGATGCCCTGGGAGGATTTCTCAATGACGGAAGCGGCCGTGTCCTTCTCGACGAAGCTCGGACCGGAGGGCACATTGCCAGCGGGGATCGTACCGTAGCGGGCATAGAGCGCGAGGAACGTCACCGGCAGATAGCCTTGCAGGTAGGGCTGCTGATCGACCGCGAACAAAGCCTTGCCGTCGGCAACCGCCTTCAGGAAGCCCGCCGACAGGTCATAGGAGGCAACCTTCACCTTGTCGCCGACGCCCATCTTCTCGACGACTGCGACCGCAGGCTCGCCGACGAGCGGGGCCGAGAGACCGAGCACCACGTCGATCGACGGATCGGATGTGAGCGCGGCCTGGATCTTCGCTTCGATCTCGGCCGGATCGGCCGTTGTCGGCAGCACGGTCACCTTGCCGCCCTCAAAACCCTTTTCGGTGCCGGCGCAACGCTGGTCGAGAGCGGCATTGCCCACTTCCTGGTTGACGCAGAGAACGTGCTTCAGGCCGAGGGATTTCAATTTCTCGCCGACCTTGATGCCCGCTGGGCCTTCGTCCTGGCCAACATGCAGCTTGATGCCGAGCTTCTCTGCCGCCGAGATGCCTGAATTCATCGAAATCACCGGAATGCCGGCCGCGACAGCCTTCTCGATTGCCGGACCGAGCGCATCCGGGTCAGGGTCCGAGATGACGATGCCGGCAGGCTTCTGATTAGCGGCAGCCTCGATCAGTTGGCCCATTGCCACCATGTCGAAGGTTTCCGGAGCGCGATAGTCGACTTTGACATTGCTGTCCTTCCCGGCCTGCATCATCCCGTTCTTCACGATGGACCAGAATGGATCTGACGCCTGTCCGTGGGTGACCGCGATAATGGAAATATCCTCAGCTCTGGCGCTGATGGCCATTGAAGCTGCTGCACCGAGGATGACGGCACCGACTGCGAGTCTCTTTAGAATGGATTTCATCTGCTCCTCCTAACGTTGCCGTCTCCTCCTGAGGCGGCAAAAAAGCGAATGCTACCGGGTGCAAAAGTGTTTGCTACCGGGTGCAAACGCGTGCATCATAGCTTTTGATACGCTAAAAGCAAGCGTTCATTTCACGGAATCAGAAAATGGAATGGACGTTTCATTTTGTGGAGGCTTCATGAGAAGGCGGGCAACGGCGAAGAACGTGGCAGATGCGGCCGGCGTCTCAAAATGGACAGTTATCCGTGCGTTCACGCCGGGCGCATCGATTACCGAAGAGAGCAAACGTAGGGTTCTGCAGGCTGCAGCGGCGCTTAACTACTCGCCGAACCTCCTCGCCCGCAGCTTGGCCACCAATCTCACGCATCAGGTGGCGGTCTTCGTCGACGACTTTGCCAACCCTCAGAAGTTGCCCTTCCTGGAGACTTTGACCGATCGGCTGCAGGCTGAAGGGCTGGTCGCCATGCTGATCAACATCAACAATCACTTCGATCATGTGCGTGCCCTGCTCAACGCGGATCAGCGCCAGGTCGATGCCATCATCATGTTCGGCACTGCTTTTCGCAGCGAAACGTTGAATGACAGGCGGCTGGGCCGGAGCATGCCGCCGATGTTCGTGCTGGCAAGGGACAGCCAGATCGATGGCGTGCCTGCCGTTGTCTGTGACGCCGAGCTGGCATTGAAGGAGATCGTCGATCATCTTTATGAAAAAGGATACCGGCGTCCGGGCTTCATGGCTGGGGCGCCGGCCCTCTCCACGGCGCTCAGGCGCCGGCATCATTTCATCGATTTCTGGAAACAGAAGGGTGTAGACGAGACCGCGGTGATATCGGCGGAAAGGTATAGCGCGCAGGCCGGAGCAGAATCCGTTCACCACTATCTTCAGAATACGGACGCCAAGGATAGGGTCGACGTCCTCATGTGCGAGAACGACATCCTGGCCATCGGCGCGCTTGACGAAATCCGCGGGCAGTTTGGCTTGCGTGTGCCGCAGGACATGGCCGTCATCGGCTTCGACAATTACGAGCTGGGCGGAGCATCGGTCTATGGACTTTCCACATACGAGCAGCCGAAGGACGAAATGGTTGAGGTTGTCATCGAGATGATAACCGGGCGGCTGCCCCCTGAGACTGTCACACTGCCGGGAAAGCTCATCGTCAGGAATTCTGCCTGAGCCACTTCTCAGAGCCAATCGGGGACACGGCGAACGTTGTCCTGCCGAGGCCTCTCAGTTCCAATCGAACATTATGCAGGGAATGCAATGACCCAGATTGATATCTTGCTGCCGCCCGACGTGCGACTAGCCGTCAGTCCGCTGTCCTGGGCGAACGACGTTCTTGAAGACCTTGGCGCGGATATACCGCTGGAAACCTGCCTGCGTGACGCCGCCGACGCTGGATATCATGGCGTGGAGCTCGGGCGAAAGTTTCCGCGAAATGCAAACACCCTGAGCCCGCTGCTTGCTAGCCATGGTCTCGCCCTGGCGTCCGGCTGGCATTCGGGAAAACTAGGGTCAGGACCCATTAATTTGTTGAGTTGATATCTGTTGGGTGATTC
>NZ_LPVS01000239.1:0-8224 GCF_014843905.1 Mesorhizobium silamurunense
ACTTCGCAAACGCCGGATACGCTTCCGTCAAAACGTGAAAGACTCTAGCCTGCACATGACATTGATACCGTCGGACGATGCATCCGGGCTTCGCCGTGCGCCCGCGCGGTGCTAATCTGCCTCGGACTACACGGAGAGTGTCATGGACATTGCCGGGTGGCTCTCGAGCCTTGGGCTCGGCAAATATAGCAGAACCTTCGCCAAGAACGAGATCACGCCCGAAGTGCTCCGGCATCTCTCGGACGCGGACCTCAAGGCGTTGGGGCTGCCGATGGGCCCAAGGAAGCTCGTATTGGCCGCGATCGCGGAGCTTGGCAAGCGCGATATAGGGGATCCCGCCACAGCGGCCGGAATTGAACCGATCCCTGGAAGTGGTCCACCGCCTCGCCCGGAAGCTGAACGTCGCCAGTTGACGGTGATGTTTGTCGATTTGGTTGGATCGACCGCGTTATCAGGTCGGTTGGACCCCGAAGAGATGGGGGAGGTGATCCGGAAGTACCAGATCGCGGTGGCCGCGGAGATCACGCGTGTGGATGGCCATGTCGCGAAGTTCATGGGGGATGGGATCTTAGCCTATTTCGGGTGGCCTCGGGCCCACGAGAACGAAGCCGAGCGGGCGGTGCGGGCCGGGCTCGCCATTGCCGGCGCGGTCGCCAAGCTGGCGACACCCGCGAAAGAGCCACTGGGCGCGCGTGTCGGCATTGCCACGGGTCTGGTGGTGGTAGGCGACTTGGTCGGCGAAGGTGCAGCGCAGGAGGAGGCGGTGGTCGGCGAGACGCCGAACCTGGCGGCGCGACTCCAATCACTGGCTGAGGTCGGCGCAGTGGTGGTCGCCGAACCGACGCGACGGCTGCTTGGCGAGCTCTTCGAGCTGGTTGATCTCGGCACCCACGATCTGAAGGGGTTCGCCCAGCCGGTGCAGGCATGGCTGGTCATGGGCGAGAGCCGAGCCGAGGGCCGCTTCGAGGCGCTGCGCGGGATGCGCCTCACGTCGCTCGTCGGCCGCGATCAGGAGGTAGCCTTGCTCCTCAACCGCTGGCGGCGGGCCAAGGATGGCAGGGGTCAGGTCGTACTGCTGTCGGGCGAGCCGGGCATCGGCAAGTCGCGCATCGCGATCGCCTTGCGCGAGCGGCTCGGCGAGGAATGCCTGTCGCTGCGCTATCACGGCTCGCCCTATCGCACGAACAGCGCGCTGTTCCCGGTGCTGGACCAGCTGCGTCGGGCCGCCCGCTTCGGGCACGAGGATGCGCCGGAGGTGAAATTGGCCAAGCTGGAGGCACTGCTTGTCTTGGCTGGGCCTGACCCGAAAACGGCGATGCCGCTGATCGCCGAGCATTTGACGATCCCGACAGGCGACCGCTACCCGATGCCCGAGCTCGCACCGCAAGAGAAGAAGGCGAGGACCTTTGAGGCGCTGCTAGCCCAGCTTGAGAGCCTCGCAGCCAAGCAGCCGGTGCTCATGACGGCCGAAGATGCTCACTGGTTCGATCCCACCACCTTGGAGCTGTTCGATCGAATCGTCGATCAGATCGAGCGGCAGCCGGTGTTGCTGGTCGTTACCTTCCGGCCTGAGTTCGCGCCACGCTGGACCGGCCGACCGCATGTGACACAGCTGACGCTCGATCGCCTTGAGCAGAACGAAGGTGCCATGCTGATCGACCAGCTGTCTGGCGGGCGGCCGCTTCCTGCCGAGGTGCAGGCGGATATTCTCGCCAAGACCGAAGGCGTGCCGCTGTTCGTCGAGGAGCTGACAAAGGCGGTGCTCGAATCCGATCTGCTCCGCGAGGCCGGCGACCGCTACGAGCTTACCGGTCCGCTGCCGCCGCTCGCCATCCCCTCGACGCTACAGGACTCGCTCTTGGCTCGCCTCGATCGGTTGTCGCCGGTTAAGGAGGTGGCGCAAATCGGCGCTGTCATCGGCCGCGAGTTCAGTTACGAATTGCTGGAAGCGACCGCGCAGATGGACGAGCCGAAGGTCAGGACCGCTCTGGACGAACTTGTCCACGCAGAACTGGCGTTTTGCCGTGGCAAACCTCCTGACGCGAACTACACCTTCAAGCACGCGCTGGTGCGGGATGCCGCCTACGAGTCGCTATTGAAGAGCCGACGCCAGCAACTCCATTGCCGGATCGTCACCCTCCTCCGTGATCGCTTTCCCGAACGAGCAGAGGCGGAACCGGAGGTGCTCGCCCACCATGCTACCGAGGGCGGACTGTTCGATGATGCAGTGTCATCCTGGTACGAGGCGGGCTTGCGCGCAAACTATCGGTCGGCCGACGCCGAAGCCATTGCGCACCTCTCAAAGGGCCTGGACCTTCTCGCGCAACTCCCAGAGAGCCCGGCCCGCGACGATCGCGAGATCGATCTGCAGCTTGCGCGTGGCATACCCTTGGCATCCCTCAAGGGCTATGGGTCTGCCGGGGCCGTCGCCGCCTATACGCGAGCCTGCGAGCTATGTGCCAAACTGGGCAGCGAGACGTCCAAATCCTTCCCCGCGCTGCGCGGCCTGTGCACCGGCCACCGGGCCCGGGGGCGGATGCACACGGCCAGCGCCCTCGCTGATCAACTGATCGGGATCGCCCGGCAATCGGGCGACCCGTCCCTGCTGCTGGAGGCCCACCACGTCAATTGGACGACGCAATACGCGCTCGGTAAGTGGCGGTCGGTGTGCGAGCACACCGACCAGGGTCTCTTCCTCTATCGGCCAGAACACTTCTCGCACGCCTTCGTCTATGGCGGCCACGACTCCGGCGTGTGCGCAGCTGCCAAGCAGGGCGTCAGTCTGTGGATGCTTGGCTTTCCGGATCAGGCGTTGGCCCGGGCGCGAGAATCCATTACCCGGGCCCGCCAACTGCCTCATCCGCCCAGTTTGCAGCACGCTCTCTATCATGCCACCGTGCTGCACTACTTCCGCCGCGATGCCGCGGCGGCTCGGGAAGCAGCCGCGGCGAGGCTTCAATTGGCGCACGAGGGATTTCCGGCCTGGGTCCCCACAATCAATCTGCAGTTGGCCATGATCCAGGCCCTCGAGAGCGCACAGCAGGTTCCAGCCCCCGTCACCGCCGCCCCGCCGGCGCTGCCAAACGAAATCCTCAGTGACGTCGAGGGAAAAGGACTTGTTCTCTGTCTTTTCGGATGCGTGTGCGAACTGGCGGGCGAGGTCGACGCCGGCCTAAGCATGCTGCAGCCAGCAATATCCGAGGCGGCGGCTACTGGCGCGCGCCTCTGGGAGTCGGAATTTAGCCGGCTCACTGGAAATCTCCTGCTCCTGGCAAAACCCCGTGACTCCGAACACAGCGAGGCGCATTATCGCCGCGCCATCGAGATCGCTCGCGAACAGCAGGCGCGATCACTGGACCTGCGCGCGTCGACCTCGCTCGCCCGCCTGTGGGCCGACCGCGGCGATCGGCAAGAAGCCTACGACCTGCTCGCGCCGACCTACGCCTGGTTCACGGAAGGCTTCAACACGCGCGACTTGATCGATGCGAAGGCGCTTCTGGACAGCTGTGCATCGTCATGATCACGCCGGGAGCACGTCATGGCCCTTTACAGAAGCAACGGGGACCGGGTTCCCCATCACATTCGCCAACTGGCGGAGGACGTCAGGGCCGGCAAGATGGACCGGCGCGAGTTCCTGGCTCTCGCCAGCGTATTCGGCGCGTCGACCGCGTACGCCTACGGAATGATCGCTCTTGCAGTGCCCACCAACGCCATGGCGCAGGAACCCGTGAAGGGCGGTGTCCTCAAGGTCGCGATGCACGTCAAGGATCCGAAGGATCCGCGCATGGCGGACTGGTCCCAGATCGCCACCGCGCAGCGCCAGACGCTCGAGCCCTTGGTCAAATATACCCGTGAATTCACCTTCAAGCCCTATCTGCTGGAAAGCTGGGAAGTGAACGACGATGCTACCGAATACGCGCTGAAGGTCCGTCCGGGTGTGACCTGGAACAATGGCGACACGTTCAATGCCGACGACGTGATCTTCAATTTCACCCGCTGGGCCGACAAGAGCGCTGAGGGCAATTCCATGCCAGGCCGCATGGGCACGCTGGTCGACGAAAAGTCGGGCAAGCTGCGTGAAGGCGCTGTCACCAAGGTCGACGACATGACGGTCAAGCTCAGCCTGACCAAGTCGGACATCGGGCTGATTCCGAACCTCTGCGACTATCCCGGCCTGATCGTCCACCGCTCCTTTGACGAGACCGGTGCCAACTTCGTGCAGAACCCGATCGGCACCGGACCGTTCGAGCTCGTCTCCTACGATGTCGGCCAGAAGGTCGTCTACAAGCGCCGCGAGAACGGCAAGTGGTGGGGCGGCGAGGCCTATCTCGACGGCGTCGAGTTCATCGATTACGGCGCGGACCCCTCGGCAATGGTTTCGGCCTTCGAGGCCGGCGAGGTCCACACAAACGACGAGACGACCGCCGACTACGTGCCGATCCTCGATGCGCTCGATCTGGTCAAGTCGGAGGTGGTGACCGCGTCGACGATCGTGGCGCGCACCAACGTCGCCAACAAGCCCTATGACGACCAGAAGGTCCGCAACGCGCTGCAGCTCGCCGTCGACAACGCCGTCGTGCTCCAGCTCGGCTACGGCAATGCCGGCGACCAGGCAGAAAACCACCATGTCTGCCCGATCCACCCTGAATATGTGGAGTTGCCGAAGGTCGCCCGCGATCCGGCGAAGGCGAAGGCGATGATGGAGGAGGCCGGTCAGGCCGACTTCGAGCATGAACTTATCACGGTCGACGAGGACTGGCACAAGAACACCGGCGACGCCATCGCCGCCCAGCTTCGCGAAGCTGGCATTAAGGTGAAGCGCACCGTCCTGCCGGGCTCGACCTTCTGGAACGACTGGACGAAGTATCCGTACTCGATGACCAACTGGAACATGCGCCCGCTCGGCATTCAGGTCATCGCCATCGCCTACCGCACCGGCGAGGCCTGGAACGAGGCGGCCTATTCCAATCCGGACCTCGACGCCAAGATCGGCGAGGCGCTGTCGATCGCCGATGCCGAGAAGCGCAAGACGGTGATGGCCGACATCCAGAAGATCCTGCAGGATTCCGGCATTATCATCCAGCCTTACTGGCGCAAGCTCTATAACCACTCGGTGGCCGCGGTGAAGAACCATGGCATGCACCCAATGTTCGAGCACGACTTCGGAAAAGTCTGGCTGGAGGCTTGAGTCAGAGGACTGGGAGGCCATCGTCCGGATTTTCGAGGCACCGGCTGCTTTCCGGCCATACTCAGTCTTTGAAATCACACGCTCAAATGGCCGCTCCTGTGGCGCTTAGCGGAAGTCGCGTAGACCCATCAGAGCGCGCCGTTTAATTAGCCACAATGTCAGCATGGATCGTCCACCGGCTAAGGTCGCCTTTGACCCGAACGCGACTCTCGATACACCAATTGCGAACGCCAATGGGTCGAACCTGCCGTAGAGCTCCTTTCGCCAGATCGGGCTATTCACCCCAAATCGGCGACAAAGCTCGCAGGCCCGGGACCCCGTCCGGAAGTTCTGAACGGCAGTGCGTAGTAGTGCCGTAGGCGGACTGCGCGCTCGTTAGCATGCGCTGGCCAGACTGGGTTCAAATTCCGGATTGATCGGGCCCATCAGTCGAACCTACCTGCGCCGATGCCCGAAAGCAGCAACTTGCGATGCTGAAGCGGCGGCAATCCGAACCGCTTTCTGTAAGCGCGGCAGAACCACTCGGGTGAGGCAAAGCCGGAGGCCGCACCGACTGCCGATGCGCTCATGGTCGTCGAGCTCAGCAGATCGCGCGCGCGGTCAAGGCGCAGGTCCAAATAGTAGGCCGATGGGGCTTTTCCACCGTGACGCAGAAACAATGCTTGAATCCGCCGTTTGCCCAGTCCGCTTCTGCGCGCGATCTCATCCATACCGAGAGGCTCTTCGAGATGGTCCTTCATCAGAGTGACGAGGAGTCGGAAATGGGGATTGCCCGGTGAGCGATTGCTGTGTCTCTGGGGGGCACCCGCCGGCCGGATCGAGCCGTGGATTAGGGCCTCCGCGGTTCTTACCGCCAGCTCGGGTGAGGTGACATTGGCGATCCATGCCAGCATCGCGTCCCCGGTGGCCGTGCCGCCTGCAGCAGTCAAACGATTCCGGTCAAGCGCATAGATTGCGTTTTCGAGCGAAATTTCCGGATAGGTCTCGCGAAAGCCGGTCTCAGCTTCAAAGTGCACGACCGCTCGATATCCAGCGAGCAAACCAAGCTCGGCGAGGATGACGGTGCCCGTGTCGAGACCACCCAACATCCCGCCCAAGCGAGCCCGTTTACGGAGCATCGCCTTAGTGGAATCCGACACCTCGGCCAAAGGATCGTATCCTGCGCACAGCAGAAGAAGCGACAGGCCCGCTGCGTTGGCGACCAGTCCGGACGGCACCACCGGCACGCCGTTCGAGGCGGCCACTGGCGCGCCGTTTTGGCTCAACGTTTCCCATCGAAACACCGAGCGACCGGCAACCTTGTTTGCGAGTCTCAGTGTTTCGGTCGCCATAACATAGGCGAGAAGCTGGAACCGCGGGAAAAGCAATAGCCCGACGGTATGCTGGGTGGAGGAAATCATCGGGTGCATAATAAGTCAATTTTAGAGCACTTCAATTCAATAAACGGCAGGCAAAATGTGGCAAAAGGGAGAAATAGGACCCAAGAACCCGATACAATGGAGAACGCCATGACCACGACCAACGCCATCGCTCGCTCGATTCCGATCGTCTGCCCCGAGCCAGAATGGCAGACACGCTGCGAACTGTCCGCCGTCTATCACCTGCTCAAGAAGTATCGGTTGACGGACCTGACCAACCAGTGGCACGCGGCGCGCGTACCAGGTGAGAAGGCGATGCTGACCCATTGCTATGGCCTATTCAACGAGGAGGTCACAGCGTCGAACCTGATCAAAGTCGGCTTCGACGGGAGCAACATGAACCCGGAGAATGGCGAGCCGAACCCTTCGGCGACCGAGATCGCGAAGCTGTTCTTCGAAGCGCGTCCAGAGATCAACAGCGTGATGCACATCCATACCAAGGCAATCATGGGCGTCTCGGCGCAGACGACGGGTGTGCAGCCCTACAGCCAGGCCTTCCTTATGATTGGCGGCGCCGAGCAGATCGGCTACACCCGCTACGAGTTCGAATGCACCGACGACTTCCTGTCCGGGCTCCTTAAAGCGGCCCATAACAAGTCGATGATCGTCGAGGCTTTTCACGGCGCATTTGTCCTCGGCCGGACAGTGGGAGAAGCATTCTTCCGCTCATTCTATCTCGACCAGGCTTGCGCCGTGCAACTGGAGGTTCAGTCTGGCGGAGCCGCTGGTGCAGCTCTGATGACGCTTGGCCAACCCGAGATCGACCGCCATCTCGCCGACATGGCCAAAAGCGACTGGTACGGCTACGACGGCGCACTCGAATGGAAAGCGTGCCTGCGCTGCGTCGATCGCGAGGCGCCTACCTACAGGGCGTGAACTGAAGGTCGGCAAGGGGACCGATATGCGCCGTTCGGGCCCTAAGGGTCAACTCCTGGCGCTTACCGGCCGCTCTGGACCACGACCATTGTGCGCCGTTTAATTAGCCACAATGTCAAAAGGTTGTGGCCGCCGGCGGCCGCCACTTCGAGCGCCCGCTTGGCGCTTTCCTGGCCCTTGATGTCGGCAAGGTCGGGCAGGTCGCGCGCCGCAAGCTGGATGCCGGCCTCCGGCCGCGACAGCACCTGCGTGCCACGAAAATGGTTGGCGATCGCGATCAGGCTGCGCGGCGCCAGGATATCGAAATCCTTGCCGGCCCAGGCCGCCTCCGGCCCGCAGGCGAAGGGGCAGATCAGTCCCTTGCCCTCGGCGTTGGCGCCGATCGCCGCCGGCAGCGCGCCGGCCACACCGGCGATGGTGCCGTCGAGCGACAGTTCGCCGAGCACGACATAGCCGGCCAGCATGTCGCCCGGAATGGCGCCGAGCGCGGCCATGAGCCCAAGCGCGATCGGCAGGTCGTAGTGGCTGCCTTCCTTGGGCAGGTCGGCGGGTGCGAGGTTCACCGTCACCTTCTTCGAAGGCATCGACAGGCCCGAAGCATGGAGTGCCGCCTGCACGCGTTCGCGGCTCTCGGCCACCGCCTTGTCCGGCAGGCCGACGATCTGCATGCCGACCTTGCCCGGCGCGATCATTGCGCATTTCGCAAAAGCCGGACGGGGATTCCGCTAAGTCGCGGACAGTC